>JAHFHB010000210.1 GCA_023247135.1 Candidatus Omnitrophota bacterium | reverse complement strand
TCAGAAAGCGTCGCCTTCGTTCCTGGCAAAATCAGAAGGTCCGGACTCCCCATTTCACCAGGATGCTTGATATAACGGAGATTCACACCGGGCTCCTGGGCAAGCGGGTCAAAATCCGTAAAATTTGAAATCCTGGGTAAAAGAATGACGGCAATGTCCAGAGCCCGCGTGGATTCCCCGCGGCTTTTCTCGAGATCAAGCGCATCTTCATCTTGAATATGCAGTTCAGGGTCATACGGCAGGACACCCAGAACCGGCTTTCCCGTTTTTTCTTCAAGCCAGCGGATACCTTCGTCTAAAAGTGCGGGGTCACCGCGAAATTTATTGATGACGAATCCCGCAATATGCTGGCGTTCTTCATCATCAAGAATTTCAAACGTGCCGGTCAATGACGCAAATACCCCTCCGCGGTCAATGTCGCCGACAAGCAGGCACACGGCCTTGGCCGCTTTGGCCATGGCCATGTTTACGATGTCATGCTTCTACAGATTAATTTCGGCCGGACTTCCCGCACCTTCCAGAACCACAAGCTCATTCCGGGAAGCCAGCCGCGCATAAGCTTCCTGGACCACAGGCCCCAGATTTTTCTTTTGCGCATAATAATCGCGCGCGTTGAAATGGCCGGTGGGTTTACCCCGCACCACCACCTGGGAACAGTTGTCCGCAGACGGTTTGAGAAGCACGGGGTTCATGTCCGTTGTGGGCTTTACCCGGGCGCATTCCGCCTGCACAGCCTGGGCACGGCCAATTTCTCCGCCGTCCTCGGTCACATACGAGTTATTGGACATATTCTGCGCCTTAAAAGGCGCTACTTGAAATCCGAGATCCGAAAACAAGCGGCAAAACCCTGCCGTAATCACGGATTTGCCCACGCCCGAGGAAGTCCCAAGGATCATTAAGGCTTTGGCTGTCATGAGTGCGCGCAATCTTTCAAGGCTTCGATCAACCGCTCGTTGTCGTACCTCTGGCGCAGTGCCACACGCAAATAAGCAGGGTTTAATCCGGGATAATTCCCGGCTAAGCGGATATAAATCCCCCGGCGCCCTAGAAATTCAAAAACTTCCTGAGCATCCCCTGAAAGAGATTTCAGCAGAAAAAAATTTGCCAGGCTTGGAAAAGCTTTAAAGCCTTCGAGTTGATTCAGTTGCTGATAAAGCCAGCGGGACTCCCGGGAGAACCATGCGCGGGTCTTCTGAATGAACGGGGTTTCCTGTAACATGGCGGTGGAAAGTTTCTGCGCCAGAATATTGATATCCCAGGAATCCTGAAAATGTTTCATGGCTTCAATTATTTCGGTCGGCCCAAGCGCAAATCCCGCCCGAATTCCAGCCAGTCCATAAAATTTTGTGAGGGAGCGGATGACCAAAAATCGGCTGTCCATCTGTAGCGCGGAAGCGACTGAAAACTCAGGGCACCAATCCGCAAAGGCTTCATCCACAATGACGAAAACTCCGGCGCTTCTGGCAGCTGCCAGAAGTTTCAGTAATTCTTCTTTGGCAAGCGCAGTGCCGGTGGGGCTGTTCGGATGACCTAAAATCAAAAGGTCCGCGCCGCCAAGCTGCGCCATAATTTCAGAGAACTGAAACGCAAAATGGCGGTCTTCTTTCAAACGAATGGAAGCCATTTCGGCCCCTTGCAGTTCAAGCAGGCGGCGGTATTCGGTAAAGGAAGGCTCCACCACCAGCGCTCTTTTAGGTGCCAAGGCGCGAATCGCGAGTCCGATGAGTGCGACCGCCCCGTTTCCCGGAAGCACATTGGCCCGCTGCAGCGGATAATGCCGTGTGATTTCCTCGCACAGCAAAAGCGCCTCCGGATCCGGGTAGGCGCCTAGTTCCAGCGCGCATTGGGCATACGTTTCCAACAACGATTCCGGAAAAGGCAGCGGGTTGACGCTGCTTGAAAAATCGAGGATTTTGTTTTCTGCAATCTGGAAGCGCTCTGCAAATGCACGCAGATGTCCGCCATGACGCGGCAGTCCTGTTTTTATAGAGTCGATCTCATGCATCCTGTTAAGTTCCGCTGACCGCAAGCAACAAAACGATCACTTCCGTCATTTCGCTAGCAGCACCGAGAAGATCTCCAGTTACACCGCCCAGCCTTTTTTTAAAAAGAAAACCGAGAACAAAAATAAAAATTGCTGTGCCCGTTAAAATAAAAAATCCCTTTAGACCAAGTCCAAAGACCGGAAGCAGCAGGAAAACAGTGGCGCCCCAGATTTCACGCAAGCTGATTTTGCCCGCCACTCGTTCGCTCATGCCACCTCCCAATCCCGCGTAAGGCAGTGTAAAGCTTAAAAGCACTTGCGCCCAGCGAGAAGCGGCCATGGCCAAAAGAAATACCCTGGTTTTGTCACCGGGCAGAGCCAGCAAGAGTTCATATTTCACAAGCACAAGCAGTGCCACGCCTAAAGCGCCCCAGGCCCCGACTCTGGAATCCTTCATAATACGCAGGGTATCGGTTCTTTCTTTTCCGCCAAAAAAACCATCGCAGAAATCAGCAAAGCCGTCCACGTGTAAACCGCCGCTGATCAAGATCGGTACCATGAGCAGCACCAAAGCCGCAACGTTCGCCGGAAAGGCCGGCTGGAAAAGATGAAAGAGGCCTAAAGTAAAACCGCCGATGAGCGTTCCCACGGCCGGGAAAAAAATCATTGCCCGGGCCAAAGCATTTTCTGGCAAAGCCTTCTTCGAAGGCAGCCTGAGAACCGTCAGGAAACGAACCGCCTCGCAGGCGTCATCAATCCACGAGGTTTTGCCGGAAGCAGTCAACATGGTTTAAGGTCAACGTTCTTTGCGATTCGGAACGCCAGCCGCCGTAAAAGTAGCCACTTCGTTATAAACATGGACCGCGGCTTCTAAAATAGTCATGGCCAAAGCGGCACCGCTCGCCTCTCCGAGCCGCAGCGAGAGATTCAGAATCGGCTGAACCTCCAACAGCTCCAGAAGGACGCGATGACCGCGTTCTTCGGACTGATGCGCAAAAAAAAGATAATCCAGGACTTTGGGGTTGAGCCGGACCGCTGTCAGTGCCGCAGCCGAAACAATCCAGCCATCCACAACCACTGGCAGAGAAAACCGGGCAGCCGCCAGGATAGCGCCCGTCAGCGCGGCCAGTTCATAACCACCCACGCATTGCATAATCTTTAAAGGGTCGGTAAAACTTTTCGCGTGAAGCGCGTGAGCGCGTTGAATCACTTCGATTTTATGCTGAAGCATTTGATCGCCCAAGCCCGTTCCGCGGCCCGTCATGAGTTCTACCGGCTGTCCGGTCAATGCGGCATTCACAGCGCTGGCGGCCGTCGTATTGCCAATGCCCATTTCACCAAGGCCCACGAGCTGCACGCCCTCGGTCTTCGCCTTTAAAACCAAATCCCATCCCACTTGCAGCGCCCGGTCTAATTCTTCCGCGGTCATCGCAGGTTCGCGCGTCATATTGCGTGTTCCTCGGCGGATTTTTGCCTGAATCAGTTTGCCATTCGTCTGAAAGTCTGCGTCCACGCCCACATCCACTACGCGGACGCGCGCGCCGGCATAACGGGCCAGCGCACTGATCGTAGCCGTATCTTTTAAAAAATTAAGCACCATCGCTTGGGTCACTGCGCGCGGGTAAAGGCTGACCTCTTCCTCTGTGACGCCGTGATCGGCGGCAAAGATAAAAACTTCTTTGTTCTGGATCGAAGGCATTTCTTTTTGTTGAATCGCCACAAGCCGCTCCAAAAGACTTTCCAGCACACCCAAGCTGCCTTCGGGCCGCGTCTGCATTTTTAAATGGGCCCGGGCCGTGTCTCTCCAGGCGCTCTCCAAACTTGCAATTTTTTTGATCTCATGGATCCACGCGCGCATGGATACCTCCCTTCACAAAAGTAGGAATCCCCGAAACCATCACAATGACTTCATCGCTGATGCGGGCCACGCTTTGATTCAAAGAACCCAGCTCATCGACATAGCGCCGGCCCAGCGGATTGTCCGGAATCAAACCGAGCCCGACTTCATTGGTTACAAAAAGAATCTCCGTTTTCTTCAAACGTAAAACCTCCAGAAATGATTCGATTTCCATCTTCATGGCGGCCTCGTCGTGTTCGAAACGGAAAAGCAGATTACCGACCCAAAGCGTGAGGCAATCGATTAAAATCAGGCCGCTGTCTTTTTGGAGTGTCTCAAGGGTTTGGGCCAAATGAAGCGGCTCTTCAATGGTAACGAAATGACCGGACCGTTCCGCTTGATGCTTGGTAATGCGCTTTCTCAACTCGCCATCAAAGGGTTCTGCCGTCGCCAAAAAATATTTCGGCCCTGAAACATGCGCCCGGATGGCCCGGTCCAAAGCATGCCGGCTTTTCCCGCTGCGGATTCCTCCGGT
>JAHFHB010000209.1 GCA_023247135.1 Candidatus Omnitrophota bacterium | reverse complement strand
GGCGGGAGCCGGGAGACTTCTGTGAACTCGCCGGTGTCTCGTTCCGAGATGCGTTCGCAAAAGGGAAAGAAGCGTTCGGAAAAAATCGGCCGCCGGCAGGAAGGAAAACGCAAAGAGCTGACCCGCGAGCAGGTCAGAGTTTTGAAACCAAAACATTCTTCGTTTGCCATAGCCCGCCGCTGGCTGCGTCTGGCTTTGTATCGTTTCAAGGTTGACTTGCAGCGTGATCAATTTCCTCTCATGATCCAATGGGTTAAACGCCTGCTCCTGGTGGATCTTGCGCTCCTGACTCTTTTTGTACCCTTTGGCAGCGCTGTGTTTGCGGCGCTGTTTGCCGGGTATCTCTCGCATGAGGAACTACATCATCTCATGCACCACGCTGAAACTGTTTTGAATACACTCTTTTTTGGATATGCCGCAGGCGCGGGCCTGCAGATTCTCCTTTCGGGAAACGCAAAAAAGTATTTTAAGAATTTGATGCGCTGGATGTTTCTGGGGGTTGTTTTCGGGGTCATTATTTTCATGCCCGGGGTGGCGAATTTGTTAAAAATGCCGATTCTGGAGCAGGTGACGCATCTTTCCATTGCCCAGGACGAGGTGCAGACAAAAAGACGAACGTATCAGTACCGGTCGGCGTGGGCAGCTTTTTTTGCAGGAGGAACAGGCGTCTACTTCCTGATTTTTCGAGAGCCTCTCTGGCTGGGCCTTTCAAGCATGATGCTGTGGGGGATTTCTTCCTTTTTTGAATTGCTGAAAAAATTCACCGATGAACCTGCTGCCGAATTGACGGCGGAGGAAGAACTTGCAGAAGAAATTGTTGAGCATGCTATCGAACAAGATTACTCTGCGAATCGTCCGCTTGAAGAGCCAGACATCCAGAAACTTAAGAGGGCTTCCGCCACCATCGAGGCTGCCGAAAAATTATTTCAAGCTCGATTGCAGCAAAATCCACGGCTTATGAAAATTGAGTTGGTGCGGCCAGCGCGTTCAATGCACAACACGGATGCCCAGACCCGCGGGGCAACCTTTTCGCCTTTGTCCGTGAATGGAAAAAGACAAGTAAAAGCTTATCAGCGGTTCATGCAGGATTTGACGGGGAGGTTTGGCAAGTTTGACCGTGTGCTTTCCGGCAACACGGAGCGTACTTCTTTGATGGCGGCCGCTGCCGGTCGGCCTGAGATTCGTGCTGAGCTGGGAGTGCAGCCCATTTATTCAGTGCCCGGCATTTCCCGTGAAGAGGCGCAAAAGCTTTTTCCTGGACGTTATGAACGCTATTCGGGAAATCCGGATAGAGCCATTATCCTGGGCCAATATGACGGACCCGAGTCGAGCCGGAAGCTGGAACGTATTTTGGCGGAAGTTTTGGCGGGCGGAGCGAACCGGGTTTTGTTAGCCACTCACGGAGCGGTGCAGATCCGCCTTTTGATGAAAATGCTGCGCATCAATCCTGAAAAATACAATGCGGTCATCGCGCATTTGGGCCGCGCCCCTACGGCAGGCGTGACTATTTTGTTCTGGGATCCGGAAACTCAAAAGGCGGAACTCGAGGTCTTTGGCGACGACTCCTACCTGGATCCCGAATTGAGAGACCGCCCGCGTGAAAATTTTCACCCGCGGCATGTGCTTCTCAATTACATCGGCTACCGCCTGGAGTTTATTTTCAGGTGGCTGGAGTGGCTTCTTTACCATACGCCGGGGATCCGGAATTTGTCCTGGATCAAGGAATCGCCCAAGCTGAAGTTTGTGGGCTATTTCCCGAGTCTCATGGTTTTGCTTCGCTTCCTCATTGCGGAGTCTGAAATTGTGCTCAAGAGCCGTCTCAAGAAAGGCTATTTGGCTTACGTTCAGCTGGAAAAAACGGCGCGGGCGCAGTATCTTCTGGCCCTTAAGCGCGGCGGAAAACTGTATGACCAACGGTACTTGCTTACAAGAAACGAGAAAGATCTATGGCATGCGCTCAGCGATCTGCTTGCAGCGCGTACGGTGATTTTAAGCGAGAAAAACAAGCAAAGACAGAAATCCATGATCCGCGCTAAAGTGCGGAGTCTGCTGCTGAAAGAGGAGAGTAAAAATCCTCAGGCCAGAAAAGCACTCAAAATCCTGGTGATCTTTTTTCAGGAATTTTTACAGAGCGCTGAAAGCACGGTGCCCCCAGCGCGCTCAGCCTCCGGACACAGCCCTGACGGGGCTGTGCCTGTGAACTCGCCGGTGTCTCGTTCCGAGATGCCTCCCGGCGGGAGCCGGGAGACTTCTGTGAACTCGCCAGCGTCTCGTTCCGAGATGCCTCCCGGCGGGAGCCGGGAGACTTCTGTGAACTCGCCGGTGTCTCGTTCCGAGATGCGTTTCGACGCCTATCAGTTCAACAATATTTTTCTGCCCAAGGGTGATTTCCATGTCTTGAGGTTCAAACTTCATGCGCCCGATAGCCGTGAACCGGTCATGGATTATGTGAGGAAAAGTGAGCCTGCGGGAACCTGGTATCTGCAGGCAGAGTTTGTTCAGAGATCGGACAAGGATGCCAGAGTGATAAGCATGAGTTTTTATATTTCGCCGCCCCCTGAAAAGAACGGGGCACTCCTGTTTAGGCAAGAGAGTGGCGGGTATAGTTACCGGCACAGCGAAGGGCCTCAAAGAAGCGATCGGGCTGAGGAAGCGCTCGCTGCGCTTACGGCTGACCCGGAGTTTCAGCGCCAGATGGCGGGAGATAAAGCGATGCAGAGCTGGTTGGATGCGAACGTTCCCGAGTCTTGGAAACAGTTGATCCGGGGCGACGTGGAGCCTGCGGCCGAATCCGGAAAGCCGCGTATATGGAGCGGAATTGCAGCCGCTCTTTCAGGCAATCCCATTTATCCCGAGCGCGCGACAGAAATTGCCCGCGACCGCATGCCTCCGGAAGTTTTGATCGATGAGCGGCTGCACTGGGCCGCAATTATTGCACGTTATCCCCAAAGTGTTTTTCTGCCGAACCTTGTTCAGATGGCGACTTCGTCTCCGGACGGAATCATGCGGGCGATTCACCAGGCGAAGGGAGATATTGACCAGCTTGCGGACAATCTTTTTGCAGATGGGTTGGGAGGAGCGGAGGCTAAAGCGCTTTTTTTAGAAATTGCCAAGGGAAAGAAACATTATGAGTTGGAATCAAAACTCGAAGGAACTATCCGGGACATTGCGGTTTTAACGCATGAGCGCGACCGGATTACGAATACCCTGGAACGCTATGCGGAAAACCTGAAAGCATTTGGACATCGCAATGTCACGATTCATGTATTCGATGATTCCCGTGATGCGGCCAGAGAAGACCGTGAAAAAGCGATTGCGGAACTTGCGGCTCAGTACAGCAAGGACAACATTACGATTGTTTACTTCGGGCCGAAAGAGCGCGCAGAAAAGCTTGGGCAATATCAGGAAGCCCTTTTGGCAACCGCTGAAGGCCGTCAGCTTGGACCTCCAAAGATACATGAAGTTCTGACCCAGGCGCTTGGGCTTGGCCGCGGGGCGGGGGCTAACCGCAACTGGGTGAACCTTGAGCTCGGAGAGAAAAATCATCTCATGATTGATGATGATGTGCTGCCTGAGCTCGAGTATCGTGACGATGAACTCGACGTCAGACATACGGTGGCTGTAGATTTTCTCAGTGTGATGAATCGCAGCATGGCCATCCCCGATGCGTCTTTGGCGTACTACCGCTACTCGAATTTTCAGGACGTCAGTGCGGAAGCGCTTCTGACAAACACGCAGAAGCCTGTTTCGTATAACGAAATTTATCAGTCACTCGGGTCTTCCACGGATAGTAGCGAGCCCCCGCGAAAGGGCCTGGAATCTCCGCTTTGGGCCGAAGGCATGCAGGGCGGACTGGTTGCTGTAAAGGGCTGGCAGAATCGGGAAGGCCATCTCAGCACATTTATTCCAAGCCCGCCGACCAGCGAGGGGGGAAATTATCTTCGTGTGGAAGATTTTGCCATGGGGAGAATCAACCATTACTTATCCAACCTGCGGGCGTATGATCGTGCTGTGGATGGGAAGCCCTCAATCTTTGATGTTTTACCCTATTCTTTTGTGCCGGCTGGCGCGGTGAATCACAATCTTGAACTTCAGGGCAGAGATCCGGCCAAACTTGCGCAGGGCGTGGTGAATGAAGCCATCGGGATTGGCCTATTTCAGCCTGTGCTGCTGCGTGCTTTTACGGAAAGCCTGAAAACTATCAAAGGAAACGGCGCTGATGTTTCAGCGATCGATTTACTAAAGCAGCTTGGCATTGCACTCGAACATTATGGCCGCAGCAATCAGGCGGCATCGGATGAAACTCTTTGGAAGACAGGCACATTCATGGGGGCAGGTCAGCTGTCGAGTACCGGGTTTGA
>JAHFHB010000208.1 GCA_023247135.1 Candidatus Omnitrophota bacterium | reverse complement strand
TACTTAAGCAGCTTGGCATTGCACTCGAACATTATGGCCGCAGCAATCAGGCGGCATCGGATGAAACTCTTTGGAAGACAGGCACATTCATGGGGGCAGGTCAGCTGTCGAGTACCGGGTTTGATTCTAAAATGGACGGCTTGCGCAATGCGGCGAAAAAATCTCCAGAGCTCGGAGTTATTCTGAGAGAGTTGGGCGTTGATGAGAAAAGCTACGACCGTTCCAGGGTGACCGCAATTCTCAATCCGGAACTGATCGCTTATGGCGAAACGTTTCAGGCATGGGCGCTGCTTATGAAACTGCGCTCTTCTGCCAAATCCGAGATGCGTGTTAGTGTGGATGAAGTTCGTGGGCATCTTGCGAAAGCTGCGGAGCTGGCGGCCAAGTATCCGGATGCGGAATTGCAGGCGCTTGAAAGCGTCAAGGGGGAAGGGTATGGGGAGCTTTTGGACGCGCATCAGAAACGGTACCTGGATGCTTTGGATCAAGCCAGCCAGGAAGTTTTAAAGGCATTTGGCCTGATTCGACAGGTTGCGCTTTCAGACCGCTTGGCTTTTGTACAATCTTTGGCAGGGGATTTGCAGAATCTGGGGCCGTGGATCAAACGTTACAAGGCCATTTATGAAAACTCCTACGACAGAACAGATTGGCTGAAATTTGGGACTGAGTTTAATCCGGAATCATTTGTAAACAACCTGGAAGAACGTTACGACTCTTTTTACTGGGAGCTCCAGAAACTCGCGGATAAGCCGCCGGTTTTTGACAGCGAGCAGGCCAAAGCGGATTACTACGAGCGTGTTCAGGTCGCGATTCGCACCATCAAACACGATGGCTGGAATGAATTTCCAAAATACCTCGGCGGGCTGTATTTCGCCTTGCGCAAGTCTCCCGGTCTCGCTCATAAAATGTCGAGCTTGATTAGCCGAGTACAGGTGCTTACGCTTGGCCGGCCGAAACGTTTTTATCTTCAACGGGAGCTGGATGATTACCCCTTTATTTTAGCGCAGCTGCAAAGCCTTCTCAGCGAACTTGAACCTAGCTTAAAACTTGAAAATTTTAAAAATCAGGAGCGTTTTGATTTCATCGTGAGCAATTTTCAAAAGGCCCGCGAAATTTTGGAAGATCTTTCCAGTCTGATTCAAGGAGACATTGAAGCCCGCCTTGAAAATTTTTCTCTGGCAGAAGCGGTGCAGGAAGCCAAAGCGGCTGTGGAAAAATCTTTCAGGATGGGAGATGAGAAAAAACAGAAGTTCCAGCTTGATATCAGTGCTTTGAATGCGGCGCCTGTTGAACTTCGTGCGGATAAACGCAAAATTCTCAGCGCCCTTAAAATTATTTTCAGCAATAGTATCCAGGTGTGGCAGGAACGCTTTCCCGATTTTGAGACCGCGCCCAATCTGATTATTCGTGTACAGGCTTCCGGCGAAGCGGGGGCCCCAACCCTTGAAATTGTGGAGATTCTGGATAATGCCGGAGGCATTCGCGCAGCCGATGCCGAAGAACTGCTTGCGGCGCCCGATGCCGCGCAGCCCGACCGCCAGCTTGTGCAGTTTTTAAATGTCAGCCGCCGCAAGGGCGATACCGGGCTCGGCCTTGCCGAAGTGTATCACTTGATCAAACTGCATTCACGTCCCGGCGCCGAAGCCAGCATCCGCTTTGACAATGTTAAAGATGCCGGTGGCCAAGTGACCGGCGCTAAGTTTACCCTCACCTTGCCCCGCGCCCCACAGCCCGCCGCCAAATCGGAGATGCGGGTTGCGGGTGAGCACCACTATTTTGTCGGTGAAGATGAGACCCAGGGAATGTTTCCGATCACCCTTGAGCAATTTGAGGGATTTAAACAAATGCGCGCTGAGATTAATCCTGAACACCGATCGTTTCGTCTGTTGATGCCCGGCGGCGTACACCGGTTTATGCATGGACTATTGGCAACCGATGCCAGCGAAGTGATTGTGGTCGATCCGCAGGAAGACCTGGATTTTCAACTGAAACGCATTCGTGAAACGGGCGGTGTGGTTGCCGGCGTTCCGGAATGGTCCGACGAGTGGCTAACGACCACGATGCGGCAGGTTGAACCTCATGAATTGGGCCGCCACCAACCCGCGGACGGCACTTCGCAGGCCGATCTGAATTTGGCGATGGTGCGGGCTGTTGGCGGGAGCGATGCCTCTATTATTGAGGGCAACAAAATCCGGTTTAAAGTTAAAAAAGTGGTGGTGAATTTTAATTATGACGGCCGGCCGAGACGGCTTGTGCAGTATCTCTGGGACGCCTTTGATGCGGATTTTTGGCCTGCGGAACTTGCGGACGGTTATGAAGGCTACCTTGAACTTTGGCTGCGTTTCAGTTCGGCAAGTCCCCGGCACAATTGGGATCACCTCAATGCCAAAGTGCTCGGCCGGCTTCAACGCGGCGGCTACATTTTGATGGATTCTTCTTATGATTCCATGATGGGGGTGGGAGAAAAGTACCTCCAAATGCCCTCACTCATTGAATCGCTCATGGGATACGAAAAACGGCCCTCTGCTTTTCCTGATGTGAAAGGATTTCTTACGGGGTCTGAGCCGGTTTATTTGGCGGTGAAAACCAAGGAAGCGCCAGAGTTTTCAGACCGCCAGGCACTGGCGGCTGCTCAAGCAGGGGGGCTTGTTGCCGAGCTCATGCACTATCGAGATACCCAAGGTTACTATTCATCCACGGATTGGGTGAAAGATGCGGCGGGAGATGGCGCTGTGACCCTCAAGGAGAACTATTTGCAAGAAGAGCGGCAGGCGATTTTGGAATCCTTTAAATTTTTGCAGCAAAAAATAAAGGAGTTGCCGGAGGCTGTCCAGGCGAAGGCTGTTGAGTGGCTTGAAATGTATTTTCAGCGGCCCATTGCAGAGACAAAAGCCTATTCCATAAAAGATGACAAGTACCGCACTGTGCAGGTGATTAAACTTCGCCGGAATGATCCGCGTGGCGATCTTCCGGTTGTGACCGCCCTCAATGCGGCTTCCCGCGATTTATTTTTACAGGCTTTTCAGCAGGTGTTTGGCGAGGCTCGCTCCGAGATGCGGCAGGATCAAAAACTGGAGGAGTTTACTTTGGCGGTGGGCATGCTCATGCACGGCGGACCCGTCAATATCGTGGACAGTGCGGCGGCGCTTTTAGACAAGTTCGACGATGAGTTTTTTAATGGGGCCGGAATTTCTGAACCCGTCAAACTCCAGGTGCTTGCGGACCTGAAAACATTGAATGACAAAATCGGCTGGGATTATTTCAATAATATTTCGGGCTATGCGAGTGAATGGAGCTATGCCTATTCGAAAGTTGGAGAATCCGCGGAAGACAAGGCGCGGCAGGATAAATTGAGGACCCGGCAAAGAAATCTTCCGGATCAAGAGTTGCTGGACACCGTTTTTCAGCAGTACTTAGACTGGACGCGGGATATGAAGGCATTGCTCGTGCGCATTCTGGCGCAGGGCCGTAACTTTCCCCCCATGCCGGCGGCGTTTCAAGACCGATGGGCCCAGTTTGAAGATTTTGCCGCGCGCAATATCGAGATTAATCTGGATGCCGTTCATGCCTTTTTGGCCGGGGAAGCCGGCGATTCTGCAACCCTCAAGCCGCTGGAGGTTAATACGTGGCTGCGAAATGGGGTTTGGATGACAAAGGCTAAATCCTGGAGCAGCAAGGTTCGTCTTAACGAAGAAACTTATTTGAAATTTGACCCCGCCTCGACACCGCTTCGGATTTTAGCCGACCCTGCACTGCTTCACCTGGCGCTGGAGCGATTGATTTCCAACGGGTTTCACGCTTTGACGAAAGAGACGTCTTTGCCGGTGGAGAAAAAAATCGTACGGGTTCAGACAGGCCGCGCTCCGGACAGGGGTGTGCAAATTGTTTTCACGAACCCTGGAAGTATTACTGCCGCAGACTTGGAGGTCGATCTTGAGCGCGGCATGCAGAAGCTTTTTGCTTATAAAGCAAAGCGGCGCAGTTTTGCCGGTGGGATCGGCATTACTTTTGCGGCGCTGGCGATTCAGAAAATGGGCGGAACCATACGCGCCGACAATATCACCGAAGACGGCATTGCGAAAGTCCGCATCACGGTGAGGCTGCCGTCCACGGATCAGGACGTTGCCAAGCCGCGTGTCCTTGCCCACGAACAAGGTTTAAGAGGTGTTTCCCCAAGTTCAACGGTTCGTCGTCCGCGCTTGCCGAGAGGCGGGGTAGTCAGCGGCAATACTTCCCGCTCCGAGATGCGGAGCGCACTGTCGGATTTTGCGCGGAAAAAATATGACGAAGTTCGTACGGAAATTGTGCATCTTCAACACGAGGGTGGGCTTGATCGCGTGCGTCACTTTCTGGATGGCAAAGTGAGCAACGAAAGTGTTATGTCCTGGTTAACGGCGC
>JAHFHB010000207.1 GCA_023247135.1 Candidatus Omnitrophota bacterium | reverse complement strand
ACGCGCGCGGGAGCCGAAACGTTTCTTAAACAAGTTTGGCCGCAGGGCTTTTCCATGCGCGACTATCCGCAGACGGCCTGCGCGGTGGCGGCCCTTGTGCTTGAAAAGGAGCTGGACGGTGCCCGGCTCACGAAAGAACTCAATCGCATTTTTAACAAGATTCTAAACGTGTCGATTAAGAATGAAAAAGAACGTGCCCTGCTGGCGGAGTACAAGCACCTTTTGCTCGTGGAAAAACTGCTGGTGTTGGAGCTTACGCCTGAGGAATGGGCTAAACTGTCACGCGTCATTGCGAGCACTGACGCCCATGCGCCGGTACCGCAAAGCGACACTCGAAAAATCACCGTCATTGCGAGGAGTCCCGCAGGGGCGACGCGGCAATCTCAAAGGCCTGAGATTGCTTCGTCGCAAAAGCCGCTCCTCGCAATGACAAATAAGAGACCAGGTGATTTACCCGCAGCGTATGAAGAGGCACTGCGGTTTTACCGCCTGATGAACGCACGCGAAAAAGCGTTTCTTGAAAACCTGACGAAGCAATCGGCCGCGACCAAGGCTTCGAGTGTCATGTTGATCACCGGCGGCTTTCATGCGCGCGGCATGACGCGCGCCTTTCGCGAAAATAAAATTCCTTATGCGCTGATTTCCCCACATATCACCGCCTCCGCGGATCCCGCCTTGTACCGTAAATCCATGCTTGCCACTGCGCAGCTTGAACGCTCGCTGGTTTCACAACCCGCCGCATTTGCATCCCGCCAGGGCTGGCCTGTCGCGCGTGAGGCGGAGCAGGTTCGCGAAGTGCTGAAAGATCTCCTGCGCCAGGATCCCCGCGGCGCGGCTGCCGCGTATTTTCAAGACCGCCGGATGATTTCGCGCTCCGAGATGCGGACAGCGGGGCCCTGGGAAACGCTGGATAAGTTGTACACCGATTTAGACATTGTGGACGGAGAGAAATTGGCCGGCCGCGACGGGGATTCGAAGCAAAACCTGCGCAGAGAAACACTTCGTAAAATTATTGTCCACCTGCCAGGCTCCGGACTGTTATGGCCCAGCGACGACCATGGATTGATGTATGGCGAATTTTTAACTGCCTTGAAAAATATTTTGGAGAGTAGAATTTCAGAAATGCCCGGGAAACCTTATGGGGACAGTGCGAGAAACCTGAATCTGTTTCAGCATTTCGCGGATTGGCTTGAAATAGCTAATGACCAGGAGGGACTTGAAGCACTGCTGACACTTTATGACAAAGGGTTCCGGCCTAATCGTCTGCTTACTTTGGATGATGAGTCCCGCATGGCTCGTATTCGTTCTTCCATCGCGAATGTCCGCGAAGCTGCGGCGACGCTTGCGCCTGAAACTGAAATGTTTGCTGAATGGGACATCCCAGGAGCGCTTCCTGAAAATCTTCCGGAAAAGCCGCAACAAGCCCGCGAAGATCTGCTGTTTCGCCTCTGGAAACTTTCCGAGGCCCAAGCGGCACTGTTTAAAGAGATTCCGCTTGAAGTACTGTCGCAGCGGCTTGAACTGATCCGGAAGATTACGGCCAGAAAAATCACAGCGCAGCAATTTTTTGAACCGCTGGACTATCCCGAGCTGCTGGCACTGACGTGGGACCGGTCGCGGGTGCGCCGTGTGATGGATTCAGCCGACCTGGCTGCGCAGTTGCAAAGTGAACTTGGAAAAGCGGCCCTTCAATCCGAACGCCCGGTCAAGATCGATCCCCGGGCAGAAACTTTGGACCCTGCATTTTTTAGGCGGACTTTGCATACAAATCCTGCGCGGATTTTTTTAATGAAATGGCTTTATCAACGGCGCGAGCGTACCGTCAGCCAATCTGCGCTTAAAGTAATAAAACGCGGCGAAACCGGCGTTCTTGAGGTGATTTTTGACAAGGCGCGTAGAAAACGCGGTTATGTCGAAGTGGCTTCCAAAGATTTGATTCCGGGCCAAACAGTGTTTGTTGAAACACAGGCTGTGGCCGATTTTAGAAAAATCATTGTACGGGTTCCTGCTGCGGCGAGCCGGCATGGTAAAGATCATGCGCTCGTGCGTTATTTTCACCAGGAGGATGATGTCTTGCTCTCGCCCAATCAGGAATTGATTTACCGCTTTGAAAATGGCGGCGATGAAGCGCCGCTTCCGCTTGTGGTCAAACCCAACAGCCTGGGCCAGATTCATCTGCAAAAAACCACATCGGGGGACAGATCTTTGACGATTCATCTCGGTGCAAAGCTTGCCAAGCAAAGTCCACAAGTCTATGCACGCTATTTTCTGGATTCGTCGGACAGGAAGGGTCTTGAGATCTATGCGCTGGATGCCGAAGGCCGGCCTTCTGAAAGAATTTGGCGCGGCTCTCTTAACGCGGCTCGGGGGAAAATGGAAATAGAAGCCGGTTTTGAACCCGTTCGTTTGAAAGGGGAGGAGCGCTACGCGATTCAGCTGGAGGCATGGCGCTTGGAAGAAACGCCTTACACGGCCCGCCCCATTGCGGCTTCAGTGCCGCTTGTGGAAGTGCCTGTACTGAAATATTGGCAAGTGCACTGGGCGGATAAAAAAGATGCCCAGAGCAATCGTAAACTATTGGGGGCACTGCTGGCCGAAACGGATTTGGATTGGGCGGCCCTGGCCCTGAAACCCCGGAAATTTCCTAAATTAAACGGACTCCTGCTCGGAACAACAAAAAAACAAGGGCAGCTACGGCTCCCGATTCGGCCGAATTACCGCTACGATTGGTCTGTTTTAGGATTTCAGGGGGCCGGCTGGAAAGTGGAACTGGTCCGCGGGTATCTGAAAGAGGGGCGCTTGTATTGGGATCTAAAAATGACCAAGCCCAGAGAAGTCCCGATTTTAAAAACGGTGCGAGTAGGACCGGAAACTACAACGGTTGCGGGAAATAAAAAAGCTGCAGGGAGAAGTGTTCCTATTCTGGCGACGACGCAGGTAAGCCTGCGTTCGCGGAATCATCAGATGCTGGGCGAGCAGGCCATTTCTTCAAGTAATGAACGCTTGATCAAAATCATTCCCCTTATCGAACGCAATGAGCCCATCCCGGATAAACTTGAAGATTTGTCCCCACAGCGCGTCATGTCGCACGGTGCCGTGCTGATGGGAAAGGTTGGCGAAAAAAGTCTGATGTATGTCACTCAAGACCAACTGAATGGCCAGCTCGTCACGCCCTTTATCCGCAAAAGCGGGGAGCGCGAGTACAGTATTGGCTTCAAGGCCCAAAGCCAATGGCCTAGCACGGAAAAGGCGAAAGAACAGCCTGTGAAGGCGCTGGCAGAGTTCATCGTTTCGAGTTATGTGTTTGCGCGCGACGGCAAGATCCTGACCGGAAAGCCGGAACACACCCGGTTAGAATTGGGCGGGAACCCGGCGCCCCAGGATTTGTGGATTCCCGCATCACTTTTGATGCGCGAAATTTTATTCGGAGTCATCAGCGGTCATTTACGTCCGGAACTTAAAGTTTTCTCCGGAACGCGGCTGAAAGCTGCAGGGGTTATTCAAACAAAGGCGGGCCTTAATCGCTCCCTCGCTATTTATTTCTGGAAACCGGATGTGCAGTTGAATATTCCCACCACGGTGACGCTGCAAAACCTTGAGCTTCTCATCGAGCCGGGCCCTCCTTCTCTGCCTTCGGATGCGCAGGTCGCAAGTTTATGGCTCAAGGGTAAAGGCGAACGGCCGGATATTCCGCTCAAGGATATCGTGCTAATTTCCGGCGGTGTCATGACGACGGAACGTCCCTTTTTATCTGCTCAGGTAGGGTTTGAGTATGTCACAGGCGAGATTCCTCATGCCCAGAAAACGAATCGTCCAAGTGGGCCAGCGGGAAAACAGACACGCGCCAAGATTGATGCGCGTTACACGGAGGGCATGTGGGTGCGTTATTGGCTTGCCAATCAGGATGTGTCCGCGCCGCCCCCCGCGCGCAACGTGACGTTGAGTAAAGGGATCGACCGGCTAGCCTTGGACTTCAAGGGAAAACCGTATGCCGTAAAGTTGGGTTTGGACTGGAAAAAAGCGCGGCGCGAATGGGTGGACCTGCCGCGGGTTGCCAAGGATGCCAGGGGCGTTCGTTATGTGGATAAAACCTCGGGCCATGAGCGTGTGTTTGTTCTTTTTCAGAACGAACGGTTTCAAGTTCCTAAAGAGGTTCATCCGGGCCAATCCAAAACGAGGCGTTCCGAGATGCGCCGGGAGCGGATGGTATTTGTAGGGGCCGGTTCTAAACCGGCCCTGGATATTCCAGGCAATGCCGGGCGGGTTGCGAACCCGCCCCTACAGAACGTCTCTTCTGTTACTCGCTCCGAGATGCGGGGTGCGGGGCCGAATGATTTAACCCGTCGTAAATTTCTTGGGATCTTTTCACCAAGGCTGCAGGTGCTGCGCTAGGATCAAAAA
>JAHFHB010000206.1 GCA_023247135.1 Candidatus Omnitrophota bacterium | reverse complement strand
CTGGACGAGTTTTTCATGGTGCGCGCCGGCGGCTGGGAGGACACCCGCGCTGCGGCCAAAGGGATCTACGAGCGGGCCTTTCAGCAGATCGCCCAGCGCAACGATTGTTTCCATGGCACGCTTGTTCCTGAAATGCAGGCCGCGGGGATTATGCGCCTTGCAGCCCAGGCTTTGACCGACCGCCAGCGTGATTATCTTCGTAATCTTTTTCAAAAAGAAATTTTCCCTCTGCTGACTCCGGTCGCCATCCGGCACGAACACCCTCTGCCTTTTTTTACGAACCTGGGCATTTACCGTTTTATTGAATTGCGCGAGCCGTCCGGGGGCCAGGAGCCGCATTATGCCGTGATTGAAATGCCCAAAACTTTGAGCCGTCTGATCAGCATTCCGGCGGAGCAGGGTTTTGTGTTTATGCTGATCGAGGACGTCGTGGCACTTTTCCTCTCCGAGATTTTTACGGGGTATGCCGTGCTGGATCAGGGGATTTTTCGAGTGACGCGTGCAACAGAATTGACGTTGGACGAAGAGAAGGACGAGGACTTTGCGGACGTGATGAGCGAGGCCCTGCGTCTGCGCCGCATGAGCGCCATTGTCCGGCTGGAAGTTTCCGCGCCGGCCCGCATGGAAAAATTTCTGATTAAGGCGCTGGGAGTCGCTGAGCACAAGATTTTCCGCGATCAAACCTGGCTGGGCCTGCGTCATGTGATGCAGCTGGCACTTCAGCCTTCCTTTGAAAGCCTGCGCCGCCCCGAATGGACGCCCCGCGCCGTGCCGGAATTTGAAGACGCGGAGGATTTTTGGGCGATGCTGCGCGAGAAGGACAGGCTTGTCCACCATCCTTACGAATCTTTTGACGCGGTGCTGCGTTTTCTGTATGAAGCGGCGCGCGATCCGGATGTGCTGGCCATTAAACAAACGCTTTACCGGACTCACAGCGATTCCATGGTGATCCGGGCGCTGGAGTCTGCGGCTGAAAACGGCAAGCAGGTGACCGTGCTCGTGGAGTTGAAGGCGCGTTTCGACGAGGAACGCAATATTCACTGGGCCCGCCGGCTCGAGAACGCAGGCGCCAATGTGCTTTACGGCATCACCGGTCTGAAAACTCATGCCAAGGTTTGCCTCGTCGTGCGCCGGGAACTCGACGGCATCCGCCGCTACGCGCATCTGGGCACGGGGAATTACAACGAGAAAACAGCCTCGAGTTATTCCGATCTGAGTTTTTTCACGGCCGCCGAAACTATTACGTCGGATTTAGCGCAATTTTTTAACATCATTACCGGTTTTTCCCAACCCTCCGGCTTTGCAAAAATTGACATCGCGCCGTTCGGGCTCCGGCGCAAGTTGACGCGGTTGATCCTGCGGGAAGCTATGCGCAGCACAAAGGCAAAGCCGGGCCTGATCCTTGCGAAAATGAATTCACTGGTCGACTCCGAATTGATCGAGGCGCTTTACCGCGCTTCCGCGCAGGGCGTGCAGATCAAACTCAATGTGCGCGGCATTTGCTGCCTGCGCCCGGGCGTGAAAGGCTTGAGTGAAAATATCGAAGTGACCAGCGTGGTGGACATGTTTCTGGAACACAGCCGTCTGTTTTACTTTCAAAACGCCGGCGATGACGAAGTTTATGCCTCCAGCGCCGACTGGATGCCGCGCAATCTTGACCGCCGGGTCGAACTGCTTTTTCCGGTAGAAGACCGCGCCTGCAAGGCGGAGCTGGTTGAAATGCTCGGGCTCTATTTTCGTGACAACGTGAAGGCCTGGCGGCTGGAGCCAGCTGGGGATTACCGCAAGAAGGAAGCGGGGAGTGAAAAGCCGTTCCGGGTTCAGCAGTTTTTGTGCGACAAGGCTGCCGGGCGCGTGGCGCAGTCAAAAGCGCCTGCCTGGCGCGAATTGCGCCCGCAAAAACCCAAATCGCAGCAGGGTGGCAAATCCAAAGAAGGAAAGTGATCCTTAGTTGTTGGTGCTGTGTCATTCCCGCGAAAGCGGGAATCTATCTTTTTTCGGATGGATCCCTGCTAAAAGCATGCAGGGATGACACCGTCTGATTCTCTTTCGCCATGAGGTTATGACGGTCGTCGAGTGCTTATGAAGAATATTGAGATCGAACAAAAATTTAAAATCGCGAAGCCCGCGCTGATTCGCAAGGCGCTGCAGCGTCTGGGAGCCACGCGTATGGGTTCGGGCCGCGAGGATAACGAGTTTTACGACCAGCGGGGGCGCTTGCGCCGAAAGCGCACAACCCTGCGGCTCAGAAAATACCGCGGGCAGGGACAGCTCACTTTCAAAGGGCCTCGAAGAACGGGGCTTGGCAAACTCTCGAAACGGCTTGAAGTGGAATCGAGCGTGGATTTTGTGCAAACACGCCAGCTGCTCAATCTCATCGGATTTAAAAAGTGGCTGTCTTATTCCAAGACGCGCGAAACCTGGAAACTGGCGGGAGCCGAAGTCGTGATTGATCATTTTTCGCGCTTCGGCTGGTTCGTCGAAATCGAAGCTTCGCCTGCGCACATCCGCCAGCTTGCCAAGTCCCTGAAATTGCTCCCTGAACAGGCTGTGGCCGAGTCCTACCTCGCCATGCAGCTTCGCGCTTAATCCGCCCCCCTGTTTTCTCCGCCCCGGCTTTACACAGACTTTACACGACACTCAAACAATCCATAAACGTGATCGGTAGAATTTGAGCCACGTGACGTTGAATAAAGACGCTAACCAGGGAGGAACAGGGAATGAACTCTAAGAAAACACTCAAGATCGCGGCGGTTTTCAGCGCGGCGCTGCTGGCGCTGAATGTTTCTGCCTTTGCGGATGACGGCGGGCAAGCCCAACTGGTCTCCCTGGTGAATCATTTGCAGAAACAAATGTCTTTGATGCAAAGCACCCTTGATTCTCAAAACAGTAAGATCCGCAATTTGGAAAACCGTCCTTCCGGCGGCGGCGCGGCAGAACCCGCGGCTCCGATGAGTGATTACGAGTTTGGCCAGCGCCTGGATGGGGCTCTCGGAGGTGCGCAGAAGTGGCTCAAAGACCTTTCTTTTAAAGGAGACTTGCGGCTGCGTTACGAAGGCTTCAGTTTTAAGAGCGGCAATCCTTCAGAAACGGATGACCGCAACCGTTTTCGTTACCGTCTGCGCTTTGGCTGGGAAAAGAAACTGAGCGAAGATCTGAAAGTCGCATTCGGCCTGGCTTCCGGCGAAAATACAGGCGGGGCCAATGTCGATCCCACTTCAGCAAATCAAACTTTTACCGGGGATTTCAATTTCAAAAATATCTGGATCGAAAAAGTGTATGCCTCTTACACGCCGGGCATGATTCACGCGGGTCCCTTGGACAAGGTGAATTTCACGGCGGGTAAATTTGATAACCCGTTTGAAAAAGGATCCTCAGACATTGTTTGGGATCGCGACGTAAAGCCGGAGGGAATCTATGAGAAAGCGGACTTCAAACTCCTGGATACGGAAAACTTTGATTTAAACAGCACCCTCACGCTGGGGCAGCTGGTGCTTCAGGAAAGTGCAACGATCGGTAACGATGCCGAGCTTTTTGCCCATCAGTTTGGCCTGAATGCCGTGACGTATGTGCCGTTTATGGAGCGGCCGCTGGAGTGGCTGGGCGCGCTTTCCATGTACCAGTACCACAATTATGCGGCCAAGAGTAATTTCGCGATCAGCGGAACGAGTCTTGCGCGCGGCAACACCAACGTGGACGGGGACGCGACAAGCCTGGATGTGGGAGGTTTCAGCATTTGGGAGCTTTACAACGAAGTTGCGTTTACGCCGTTTGGGATGCCGATTCGGCCTTACTATGATTTCTTGTACAACGCGGGCGCGGAAGATCCTTTTGGCGACCGCAACAATGCCTGGGCCCTGGGAACGAAGATCAACAGCATTGTCAAAAAAGGCGACTGGGAGTTGAACTACCAGTACAAGTGGATCGAGGCGGACGCCGTCCCTGGATTCAACGACAGTGATTTTGGAAACGGCCATAGTGACAAGCGCGGCAGTGTTCTGAAGGCCGGGTATGCCTTGTCGGATGCGGTGACGCTCAATCTCACGGCCTTTCTTGTGAATAATCTGAGCAAGGACACCGGCTCGATTCGCGATGAGGAACAACGCCGGTTCCAGGCTGATTTGGTTTATAAATTCTAACCATTGTGTCATTCCCGCGGAAGCGGGAATCCATCCCATCTTTCAAATAAGACACAGATGGATCCCTGCTAAAAGCATGCAGGGATGACATGGAAAATAAAAAAAGTACCAACGTCAAAGTTATAATTCAAGGGGGATCTCATGAAAGGTTTGATTCGTAAAATAGCAGTGTTGGGAGCGGCTGCGCTGCTGGGCCTGCGGCCCTTGCAGGCCTTCGCGGCAAAGACGATCACCGTGAAGGGATCGGATACGACTCTGGTTCTTGGGC
>JAHFHB010000205.1 GCA_023247135.1 Candidatus Omnitrophota bacterium | reverse complement strand
CATGGTGCGCACGGCGACTTTGAATACTTCGGCGCCCTGCATGCGTAGAAAATGCAGGCCTTCGCTCAATGTCTCTTGGGACGTCGGATGGGCGGAACCTCCCCCCGGAATCTCAAGAATATCCGCCTGAGAACCGTCAGATCCCATCAGGCTGGCGATAATACCGCGGCCGCTGTCTTCCGACCTGGAAACCACGGCAGCCCCCGCGCCATCGCCAAACAGAACACAGGTGGACCGGTCCTTCCAGTCGATAAATCCGGAAAGCACTTCCGCGCCAATCACAAGAATATTTTTATACATGCCGGCGCGAATGAACCCTTCTGCAACCGAAAGCGCATACGGGAAACCCGAGCAGGCCGCGGCCAGATCAAAGGCCCCGCAGCGGGCCCCAATCTTATTTTGCACGTTACAGGCCGTCGAGGGGAAAAACATATCCGGGGTAATGGTGGCAACGATAATGAGATCAAGCTGGTCTGCGGTCAATCCGGCATTCTTCAGCGCTTCAAGAGCGGCCGCCGCACCGAGATCGCTGGCACGCTGGCCCTTTTCCGCAATGTGCCGCTCGCGAATGCCCGTGCGGGTGAGGATCCATTCATCCGTAGTTTCAACCATCTTCTCAAGATCAAAATTTGTAAGCACCTTCGGAGGGATACAGGCTCCAAGACCGCGGATCACCGCGCGAACGCCAGAACTCATGCTTGCTTACCTTCGGCCTTGGCTCCGGCAGCGGCGGGCCCGCACAGCGCGGCTTGTTCGACAATCCGCTGATTCACCTGGTTGGCCACCATATCGCCGGCCACCCGGATCGCATTGCGGATGGCACGCGCGGAGGAGATGCCATGGCTGATGATCATGGTGCCGTTCACGCCAAGTAAAGGCGCGCCGCCGGCTTCTTCGTAGTTCGTTTCCTGCTGAATGGCGCTTAAAGCAGGTTTGCAAAGCCAGGCACCGAGCATCGTGACCGGGTTTTTTTTCAGTTCGCGCGTAAAAATTTCAACAGCCGTTTCAAGAACGCTCTCGCACATTTTTAGAACCACGTTTCCCACAAAACCGTCGCAGATAATGCAATCGGCCTTGCCCGTAAAAAAATCGCGCCCTTCGATGTTACCGATGAAATTAAGCGGCGAATCCCGAAGAATTTTGTAGGCTTCTTTGAGAACTTCCGTGCCCTTGGATTCTTCTTCGCCGATGTTGAGGAGACCCACGGATGGATTTTTCTTTTTAAAAATTTCTTGCGCGTAAATACTGGCCATCTGGGCATACTGAAACAGTTCGTACGAGGTGGGGTTAAGGTTGGCGCCCACATCCATGGCGATGGTGATGCCACGCAGGGTCGGCGCACTGATCGCAATGCCCGCACGTTTGATCCCGGGAAGAAGCCCGAGGTTCAACGTTGCGGCCGCGACCGCCGCACCGGTATTGCCGGCCGACATGACGGCATGCGCCTCTTTGCGCTTGACCAGATCCACGCAAACGGCCAGCGAAGAATTCTTTTTCTTGCGCAGCGCCGCCACGGGAGAATCGCCCATTCCGACGACTTCGGGCGCATCCTCAATCACAATTTTTCCGCCAAGCACTTTGTGTTTATTGAGCTCGCGCTTGAGCGTGTCCGACTGGCCGACAAGAATAATTTCAAGATCGGAAAAGTCATTAGCGGCCTGCACCGCCCCCTCGACAACCACTTGCGGCGCGTAATCGCCCCCCATTCCATCCACGGCAATACGGATCATAATGCTCCTCGTGATTTCGGCCTTGACGGCCTCGTCTTCGCAGTTATTTCTTCGGTTTCTTTTCCTTCACGCGCACGGTCATTACTTGCTTACCGCCGTAAAACCCGCACTTGCCGCAAACACGGTGCGGCAGAAGCGGCGCGCCGCACTGCGCACAGCTGGCCAGCGTCGGAAGCTTAAGCGCGTGATGCGCCCTGCGCGTCCGGGTTCTGGCGTTTGAATGTCGTCTTTTTGGATTAGCCATTTGAAGAATCCTCCTTTACCCTGCGTACAATTTGATCAAGACGTGAAAAAGGCTTTGTCTCCTGGGTTTTGGCATGGCAGCCGCACTTTTCCAGATTAAGGTTGCAGCCGCACTGAGGGCAAAGCCCCTTGCAATCCGGCCGGCACAGAAAACTGACCGGATGCTCTAGAATCAATACCTCCCGAAGATCATTCAGAGTGTCGATTTCCTCTTTGTCTTCGGTTTCATAAAAAAGATCAAACGGCCTGTCGACGTCTTCATGCACGCTTTCCAGGCAGCGCGCGCAAATCTCCTCAACGCGGGCCGTCAAATCTCCCCAAAAATGCAAGGTCTTCTGGGACTTTAACGCCATGGCCTGCAAATGCAGAGGGCCTTCGTACTTCAAATCCACGAATTCCAAATCCAGGCTTTTGGGATTGTACTCGGCCTGAAGCTCTTTAGGCTCGTCCTCATTCAGGTCGCGCAAAACGATCTTCACTGAGGCCGCCTGCCTCCCCGGCTAAAGAGCTTTTCATGAATCTTGCGGCGCACAAAATCGGGTACGTAACTGGCGACGTCGCCCTTGTGCTGCGCAATCTCTTTGATCAGACGGGATGAAACGTAAAAGTAGGATTCCGAAGGCATGAGAAAAATAGTGTCGATTTCGCGCGCCAGCTTGCGATTGGTGAGAGCCATCTGAAACTCGTAGTCAAAATCCGACGTCGCCCGCAGGCCCCGGATCAGTATTTTGGCCTTGCGCTTTCGGGCATAGGCCACTGTCAGGCCGGCGCTGCTCTCCACACGAACCCGCTTGAACGGCTTGACAGCCCGTTTCATCATGTCCAGCCGCTCTTCAAGGCTGAAAAGCGAGTCTTTACCCGGATTGACAGCCACCACCACGTAAAGCTCCTGAAAGAACGAAAGGGCCCGCTCGATCAGATCAAGGTGACCGAACGTGACCGGGTCAAAACTGCCCGGATAAATAGCTCTTTGTTTCACCATGTTTGGACTCCACCCGGAATAAAAACGATAAATAGGCCTGCCCGAGTTTCTTAGACCGGGTTAAGTCCAGTGTCTCAAATTGCCCCGGAATAATTTCTCTGGCGCTATGCCCCACAACGACTTGCGCAAAGGGCGCAACTATATCAGATTGATCCAGCTTAATCAACGTCTTTTCGACCAGTCCCTGGTCAAAAGGAGGGTCCACAAAAATCAGTGAAAAGCGATCGCCTTTTTTCTCAAACCGCTCGATTGCTTTGAGCACATCCGACTCAATAACCTGTGCTCTGGCCGCAAGTTCCAGCGCTGCTAAATTGCGTTTGATCACTTTGGAGGCCCAATCCGCGCGGTCCACAAAAACCGCGTCAAACGCACCGCGGCTAAGCGCTTCCAGCCCGAGGCTCCCGCTGCCGGCATAAAGGTCAAGGACGTGCTTACCAGGAACAAGACTGCCCAGGATGTTAAACAGGGTTTCCTTGGACCGGTCCGTCATTGGGCGGGTCAGTTTATTTTTCGGAAAGTCTATTTTTCTGGATTTGTGAGATCCGGCAATGATGCGCATAAGCTCTTAAGCTAGTACTGAATGGCTATTTTTTCAAGATAACTTTTGAACCGGCCCCATTCGGGCTTTTCCAAAAGCCGCTGATTCAGGATTTGGCGCGCCGCCTGGCGCGCTTCGACCAGAATGGGTTCATCCAGGAGCGGGTGCCCGACTTTAAAGTAAGGGTCTCCGCTTTGACGGGTCCCCATAAAATCTCCCGGACCGCGGAGTTTCAAATCCTCTTCAGCGATCAAAAAACCGTCCTGGGTTTTCGTCATGATCCTCAGCCGGCGCTTGCCCTCTTCCGTTTCGGGCTCACCGAAAAGAAAACACTCCGACGGCAGATGCCCGCGGCCGATACGACCGCGAAGCTGATGAAGCTGAGCCAGACCGAATCGCTCCGCGTTCTCCACCACCATCAGCGTGGCATTCGGATGATCCACGCCGACCTCCACCACCGAAGTGGCTACCAGCACCTGGATCTTTCCGGCGCGGAACTCGCGCATCATCCAATCCCGTTCCTCCCGGTTCATGCGTCCGTGAACCATGCCCACTTTAAACTCTTTGAAGACCTGCTGCTTCAATTTTAAAAATTCACTCTCAGCCGCTTTCAGATCGAGCTTTTCGGTCTCTTCAATCATGGGAAAAACGAAATAGGCCTGCTCGCCTTTGGCCAGTTTTTCGCGGATATGCTCAAGCACTTCCGTCTGGCGGCTGCGCGTAATCCAAAAGGTCTTGATCGGTTTGCGGCCCGCCGGTAAATCCCGCATGGTTGAAATTTTCAAATCCCCGTAAATGGTCAGCGCCAGCGTCCGTGGAATCGGCGTGGCGGTCATCAAAAGCTGGTGGGGCCGGGGATCCAGTTCAAACAAACGTCCGCGCTGCTGCACGCCAAACTTGTGTTGTTCATCAATCACCGCAACCGC
>JAHFHB010000204.1 GCA_023247135.1 Candidatus Omnitrophota bacterium | reverse complement strand
CGACATGCTCCCAATGGCCCGGCTGGTCTTTATAATTCTCACGAATCGCCGTCTCGAGTTCTTCCCAATGACTTTTATCTTTCACGAAGACATCGCGATCCGGCCGTTCGTAATAGGCTCCGGGCAAAACAGCGGCAAGCTCGGCATAGCCGGATGTGTACGGATAAACATCCGCGCCCACGTCAATGCCCTGGCCCTGGGCCTGCTGAATCAGCCGAAACACTTCGTCTATTTTTGGCCAGTTTTTTTCGCCGCCCGCTTTCAAATGCGAGAGCTGAATTTTAACTCCCGTTTTCCTCCCGGCCTCAAGCGCCTCATCAATGGATTCCACCAGTTTGGCGCCCTCACTGCGCACATGAAAGGCGCAAACACCATCAAAACGCTTCACCTCCGCGCACAGTTCAGCAACCTCGGCCGTGTTCGAAAAAACACCCGGCAGATAAACCAGTCCGAACGAGAGCCCTGAAGCGCCCTGTTCCAGAGCCTCGCGCAGTTTCTTTTTCATTTCCTGAATTTCCCGGGAGGTCGCCGGCCGCGCTTCAAAGCCCATCACTGCGCCGCGCAAATTACCGTGTCCGACTAAAAAGGCATGATTAGTCAACATGCCCGCTTCTTCGAGCACCCTGCGGTAAGCCGTGACAGAATCCCAGGGCAGGTCGGCAGGAATCTCTACGCCTTCGCGCGCCCAGACCTTGCGGATTTCCTCGCGCTGCCGGCCGTAAACAGGCGCGGCAGACATGCCGCAGTTGCCGGTGACCTCGGTGGTCACGCCCTGCAAAATTTTGTTGGGCAGGTCCGGATAAACCAGCGGATTAAAATCAGCGTGCGTGTGCGCGTCGATAAATCCCGGAGCCAGCACAAGCCCGGAAGCGTCGATTTCTTCCTGGGCACGCCCCTCAAGGCCCGGCGCAAAGGCCGCGATGCGTCCGTCGAGAATGGCCACATCCGCCTCAACGGCGCCGATGTGTACTCCGTCAAAAACGGAAGCGTGCCGGATCAAAAAATCATATTCGCTTTTTTCAGCGCGGGCGGAATGCGCGAGAGCAGCAACCATCACCCCTCCAAACAGGGAAATACGCAGCGTGCGTTTAAATGAAAACCGTTGAAAGCACCATCGAAAACCCATGCGCGGGATTATACCGCCAAATCGGAGAAGACGCACCTGGCACCTTCCCCGCAAGTCTTTGTGCGCTTTAAAGAGGTGGGAAGTTCTCCGCCGCGAGTTCCGCAGGCTCGCAGAGCCGAGGACTGTCTGAGCGCCGGAGAAGCTTGCCGCCTCACCAGAATTCACAAAGACTTGTTGATTATTGGTTTAGGAGGCGAGCTGTTTCTGGATGGTTTCGCTGAGCAGCTGGATGGTAAAGGGTTTGCGTAAAACAGTCCGCACATTGCCGAACTTGAGCAATTCGGCGGGAATCTTGTCGTTGACGCTGGCGATGATGACGGGAATCTTTTTAAGCTCGCCCTTGCCCTGAATCGTGCGCAGAAAAGTCTCTCCGTCCATGACCGGCATGATCATGTCGAGCACAATCAGGTCGGGCTTGTCTTTTTCCATGAGCGTAAAGGCCTCTTCGCCGTTAAACGCTTCCAGAATCGTGAAAGATTCGCCGCGCAGGTAAAGGCCGTATAAAATGTGCAGCTCGTCATCATCGTCCACAATCAAAACTTTTGAGCCCATAAATCCCTCTTAACTTGTTGGATGCTGCGGCAGAAATTCCACTTTAATTATAGCACCTTTTCCCAGCCCATCGCTCTCCGCCCAAATGCGCGCCTCATGCAACCGGGCAATGTCACGGCAAATCGTCAGCCCCACGCCGATTCCGAGAGAAGACGCGGTTTTCTGCACAAAACGCTCGAAGATCGATTCTAAGAATTCGGGTTCGATACCCACCCCCGTATCTTCGACCTCCGCGCGCACTTTACCGTCGCTCAAAAAAGCGCGCAGCATGATTTTCCCCTTGGGCGTGAACTTCAGAGAGTTTCCGATGAGATTTGAAAAAAGCCGGTAAAGCATGTTCTTATCGCCGCTGACCATGAGCGGCCGCGACGCCAAAGAGGCCTCAAGCGTCAGCCCCTTTTGGCGCACCATGGATTCAAGATCCTGAAAAACCTGCTGCAGCACCTCGCGCAAATCAAAAACCACGCGATCAATCTGCACGCTGCCGGACTCGAGCTTTGACAAATCCATCACGCTGGACACCGTATTCATCAGCCGGTCAATGTTGCTGTGCAGAATGATCAGAAGGTCCTTAAACGAATCTTTCAACCCCTGGCGATCCAGCTCTTTTTCGAGCCAATCCACCGTCATTTGAAATTTTGCGGCCGGGGTTTTAAGCTCGTGCGTCACGTCGCGGATTAAAGAATCCTTCATCATCTCCACGCGGCGCAGTTCCGTCACGTCGCGCATCATGCCCTGCAGGAGTTTGAGATTGCCGTCATGGTCGAAAAGCGGCGTCAGGCTCAGGAGATAAAAAACTTCTTCATCCGTCTGCGCATTTTCATAAGTCAGCGGCACATTCAGCATGGGTTCTTTCCGGCGGCAAGCCTCATCCATCGCCGACTCAAACACTTTTCTGGAATCTTCAGAGTTCAGCGCGGCAAACAGCGGAAAACCCTGCCGGAAAAACTCTTCGCGCGGATGCCCTGCGAATCCTCGATTCAGCAGCATCAGTTCGCCTTCCCCCGAAAAAGCAAAAATGATGTCGCTGGCGCCCTCGACGATCTGGCGGAATTTTTCTTCGGACTCTTCCAGCGCCTCGGTCCGCGAACGCAGACGGTCGAGACTGGAAGAAAGCCGGCTGACCATTTCATTAAAAGCCTCGCCCAGATCTTCGATCTCGTCGAACGAACGGATGCGGACACGCGCCTGCAGATTCCCGGCCAGAATTTTCCGCACCGTCTGCTGCAAGGCAAAAACGGGCCGGATGGCAAGCCAGGTGACTCCCATCGTCAGAATGGCCAGAAGTACCATCATGGCAAAGGCCATCACCAGGCGCTCAAAGAAAATATTTTTCAACTCCAGATCAAAACCCAGATGCGAAAAAAGTACCACCACCCGCCCGAGATTACGGTCTTCAGCCACAAGCGGCACCGCCGCCGCGTAGGTATCGGGAGAAACAGTGTAGACCCCGTTGAACTTCGGGTCCTTCACCACCTCTGGAATCTGCGCTTCGGGGTGAATCGATTGAAATACTTTTCCCGTGTCGTCTTCCAACCGGACTTCCAGGACATCCGAACGGCTGCCCATCCATTCCATAATGTCTTTGACATCCTGCGGGGTGTTAAGCAGCAGCGGCACCTTGAGTGTTTCCGCGTACACCTCGGCAGTGGCAAGCAGGCGGCTTGTGTTTTTTTCGATGGCCAACTGGCGCACCAGCCGGAAGGTCGTGTTGAACAGAAAATAGGTCATCAGCGAGACGAAAAGGATGACGGGAAAAGTCAGTTTGAAGCGGATAGACAGGCGGAAAAATCCCGGCCGGGCATCTGTTTTGGATGCCGCTCCGGGGGCGGGCCCCTGTTTTTTCAGAGGCAGCATTTCATCAGGTTTTACTTCAGCAAAAGGCGCCGACATTCCGGTATTGGACCCACTTTTTCTTGGCTTTTAGGCAGAATTCCTTATAATGGCCGAGTTTAGCCACCATCTGTTATAACGATTATGAAAGCCGGAATCTTTACCACCACTATTGATAAAATCATCGCCACGGGTCCGGAGCTGAAGCATTTTCACTTCGCTTTTGAGCCCGGAACTGTCTTTGATTTCGATGCCGGGCAGTTCGTCAATGTGCTGCTGCCCGGCCCCGAGGCCGGTAAAACGATCAAACGGCCCTATTCGATTGCCTCGGCCCCCTCACGAAAAGGCGGCTTCGACCTTTGCCTCAAGCTGGTCAAGGGCGGCTATGCCACCACCTACTTCTGGGCGATCAAGGAAGGCGATAAAATCCAGATTCAGGGACCGCTCGGCCGTTTCAGCGCGCGCCAGCCCCTGCCCAAAACGCTGATTTTCATTTCCACCGGAACGGGCATTGCCCCGTTTCGTTCCATCATCAATGACCTTTTGGAGAAAGGCACAACCTGCGAGATCTGGAATATTTTCGGCAACCGCTACGAAGGTGAAATCATCTACAAGGACGAGTTTGATGCGCTGGCCGCCAAGCACCCGAACCTGCATAATGTTTTCACGGTTTCGCGTCCAAAAACCTGGACCGGCGAAAAAGAGTACGTTCAGTTCATGCTCAAAAAACACATCTCAAATCCTGCCGATAAACACATCTACATTTGCGGCCTGACGAACATGATCAACGCCGTCGAAGCCACCGCGCTTGAGATGGGTTTCGCCAAGACGCAGATCTTCTACGAGAAGTATGACTAGCTTACACGTGCCTCCGCGCACGTGAAGCGCAGTATCCGCGTAGCTACGCGGATGTTAACTCCTGTCAGGGCTGAAGTAATCCGCCTTTCGCTC
>JAHFHB010000203.1 GCA_023247135.1 Candidatus Omnitrophota bacterium | reverse complement strand
TTTTGCGACGAAGCAATCTAAGAGCTGAGATTGCTTCATCGGCCTGCATGCCCGCCGAGGCGGGCGGCCTCCTCGCAATGACGAATAAAAATTTAATTAGACATCTGTCGCCGGTTCCGCTCATCGTGCTTTGTCCATAAATTAAAGATAGTGCCATCCGGTAAAGGTGGCGGCCTGGCCGGCGTACCGGCCCTGTTCATCGATCAGATTCCAAACCGTGGCCTGGCTGATGCGGAAGCGGCGGCCCGTGCTGGAAATGCGGATGCCGCTGTAATCGTCAATGTAACCCTGGCGCTTGACGGTTTCGAGAAACCGGTCGCGCTCGGCGCGTTCCATCGCTTCGGCGGTGTGCCGGCCGGGCGTACGCGTGAGCATGGGCCAATCCATTTCCCAGAGATCGAGCGCGGTGCGGTTGCCGTAATTGAGGATGGGATCGGCTTCGGTGCCGGCCGAGCACAGCACAAACGGCGCGGCGAACACTTCGCGCACCAGCGTCTCGCCGGATTTGCCCTCGTTAGGCCAAAGCGTTTTGCCGGTCCAATGCTTGTAGCTGGAAAGCATCAGCCGGGTTTGCCGCACCAGAAAATCCAAATCGCAATCAGGGAGTGTTTGGGTCATAGGTAAAAGGCATTATAGGTTCACAAGCATTTCTTGAAAATAAAATTTGCGTAATACTCGCAAGCCGCAGAAGGCCTGTAGGGAACAGGCATGCCTGTTCCCTACGAACCAATGAACCTGTTTCTAGGCAGAGGCGGTGAAGGAAACCTGGGCGGAGAGGAATTTTCCGAGGTCTGAGAGCAATGCGGCATTGACACGCCGCTCATCAAAAAGGTACCAGCGTTTGGCGGAATTTTCTCTTTGGCCATAGGCCAGATCGAGGTCTTGCGACAGTTTGGCCGCGTCCAGAAGCAGAAGGTAGTGGTGCGGCAGAAAGGCGCGGCCCTGCCAGGAAGTTGAATACTCAATTGCTTTTTCGGCAACAAGTGTGATGTCTTCAAACTCCGGACGTTTTTCAACTTCAGAATTCAAAACAAATACAGGGTCTGCGCTGAACGTTCTGCCGAACTCAGCGGGTACGTTATGCAGCACGCGGCGAAACGCTTCACGGCTTTCCGGCGCGGCGATTTTAATCTGCGGCAATTCTGCGCTTGCAAAATGATCCACGCGCATGGATTTGTCTTTCGCACTTGAGGAAGGCAAAAGCAGGATTAAAACATGCGCAGCAGGATTTTCACGAACAAAAGTTTTCAGGGCCGCAAGTTCCGGCAGTTTTGAGCTGATCCACACCAGCGGCGCATCTGAAACCACGGGCTGCGCCGGCACAAAAAGCCCGGCAGGCCGCACAGCCTCAAGTCCTGCCGGTGCGGTCGTTAAACGATCCATCAGCCTGGTTTTGAATCGAGAGATATCGTGTAGGGGCGTATGGCCATACGCCCCTACGGATGAGGAAATCATTTCGGCAGCCAACTGAGAAACACGACCGTCACGCACCACGAGAAATAAGGTTTCAAGCATCCCATTTTCAGGTATTCGCTCAAGCAGCAGCGTCTCCAGAACTGAATCCGCTGTTTGACGCATTTCACTGCGGCGAGTTCGTAAATTCTTGAGCGCTTGATCAAAGACATCCTGAATCGGCCCCGGTAATTGTTTTTTTGCTTCCACGAGCAGCTGTCGAATCTGGCTGAGTGCAGGGCCCGTGGCCTGGTCTCCCGCATAGTTCAACACGCTAATCTGCTGGGGCGTGAAAAATTCTCGCACAAAAGACTGGGCCGCCGAACCTCCCTGTTCCGCTCGTGTCAACTGGTCCTGTACGTAGTTGAAAAAGCCGGCCTCGACAAGAAAACGGGCATGAAAACGGCGCAGGGCCTCTTTCACGTTCGTTTGAGGCCGATCGCCCAAAATCGGGCTTTTTCTTGTTTTATGAAGACCCAAAAAACCTTCGTGGATCGCAAAAATAATGCGTGGGTCGCCGCTTTTGGCAAGTTCCAGAAAGGCTGTGCGAATGTTGCTGTATTTAGAATTGCTTTCGTCAAAAACATTTTGTTCTTCTGCGAAAACGAAGGGCCCAGTCCAAAGAGATTTTGCAAAGAAACTGGATGCGACTTGCACCCCATAGGCATGTCTTTGCACAGGATCCTTTAAAAGTTCATCCAGGCGGTTCAGAAGTCCCGTATCGCCGGAATGAAGATGACTTTCGGGCCGCGAACGGTCGTACTGCAGATAATTAAAAAAGTCAGCCAGCGACGCAATGTCTTTGACCGTCATCGCATCGAGGGCAAGAAGGCGCTCCGACCCAAAAGTGACTTCCCGAAACCAGGCGCCCGGATGCTCAGGCGGAATTTTGGCCCAGATCTGGTCAAAAAGTTCCGGCATCTCAAAATCGTCCAAGCGGCTCAGCACCGTATCAAAATGCCGCAGTGCAAGCTCAAAGGCACGAAAGCGCTTGGCATTCGCGGCATCATCCCCCGCCCCCGGAGCTTGCGATAAAAGAAGAAATCCAACCGCACGCCCGAACTCCTCGGCAATTGAACTACCCCCCTCCTGTTGGGAACGGGCCAGACTTTTGAATTCATCCGGCGTTTTTCTTAGAATTTCATCAAACTGTGAAAGCACTACGGCCGCTCTGTCGCGTTTGGAAGGTTCAACAGGCTTTGGTTTCGTTGGTTTTGGAGCGGGCGGTGTGATAACCACCAGCGGTTCATCTTCCGATTCTTCATCCGTCACTCCTTCTGCAACCGAAGGTTCTGGTTCCGGAGCAGGCGGCACAGGCGGACTCTTGCGTACCGCAGGTGCGGCCGCAGGTTTCACGGGTTCCGGTGCCTGGGCAATCTTCGGAAAGAGCCGGTCAAAACGCGTACGGCCCTCGGCATCCACACCCAAAATTGCAAGAATGCGGCGCTTGGGCCAGTTGTGATTAGCCAGTTCGGCCATCAGCCACCCGTTAATTTCAGCGGCCTCCACGCTTTGGCCGGCTGCCAGCGCTTCGCGCACGGCATCTTCCAGAGTTTTTAAGAAGATCTCGGTCCACTCTTCATCGTGAGTGACGCGCAGGTAGTGCAAAATCGTTTTCATCGCTTCAAAATTTTGAAACCCGTAATGCGCGATGATTTTCTGGTACAGGCCACCGGCGGTTTCCAGGATACTACCGTTCTGCATGCCCTCTTTCACTTCAGCGATCGCGGCCTGCATCAAGCTTAAATCTTCGGCAAACCGGTTTTGCAACGGATACTCTGTCCGCCCCTCTTTGTAAGACCGCCCCGCCAGCAGGCTGAAGTAGTAAAAAGCCAGGGCCGCATCCCGCAGCTCGTCTTCGGAACGCCCGGCACGGCTGGCGTAAAACTCCGCTTCCAGCTTCTGCAATTCTTCCGGCGTCAGGCGCTGTAAAACTGTCGCTTGCGGGTCCAGCCCGGCCTGAAAAAGCACCATCTGGGCCATTTCAATTTGTTCAATCGTGCGGCCGGCCCCCAGCAAGCGCTGGCGCATGATAGCAAGTGAAGTTTCAAACTCCGCGTAAACCGGAGTGGCGCCGCGCTCATTGAGCTGTTTCAACTGTTCCGCCAGCTGCTGCTGGACCTGCTTCATGGGAGCCTCGAAAACATCCCGAACCAGCCCTTGCACGCGCGCCCTCAATTCCGGTGAAAATGAATTTAAAGAAATCTCAGGCTTGCCGGACCCTGCCCGCTTCTGAGAATCCTTTAGGGTTTTTTCGGCATCCTGCAACATGGAGAAATCCGTAATCCCTGTGAGCGCCAGTAGATCCTCTGCTTTTCTGAAGAACCGGGCAATCAAAACCGGCTGTTCAGAGGCCGGCTGTGCCTCAATAAAGACATCAGCCGCATGAAAAAAAATACTGCGCACATGACTGGAGTCCGGCGCCAGGCTGTAAGCCAGCTGGAATAGAAACGGCGCAATCCCTTCGCGCCGGAACAAGCCGACGAATGCGTCGCGCAGTAACAGGTCATCCCCGTCCAGGTGGCGCAGTATCTTGCCCTCATTTTTTTCTTTCGCTTTTTGCTGCTGCAACTGGCTGACGAAATTAAATGCACGGGCGCTCAATTCCAGATCAGGCCCCGTCATGGCATTCAAAATAATTTTTCGAACATGCGTAAAATGCGATAACACCACCGGTTCGGGGCCCATCAGTTGAATCAGCGTGTCTTGAGCCCAATAATGTCCGAAAATACTGTGGATAAATTCTTCTTCGCTGACTTCCCCCGTGCCCAGCCGCCGGTCGATCTCGCCCCAGAGATCGCCGAGAAACCAGCGCATGACGCTCGAGTCATAGTCATACTGTTTGTGCCACACGGCGTAAATACCGCGGGCATAGTGGAAATAGTCGATCAGTACCTTGAAAGACACCGTAGGCTCAAACATGATTTGTGTGACAGGGCGGATTTTAGACTCGGTCATTTTGGGAGCAATATCGCGGGGCGCACGCGCCGTCTTTTCGCTGTACTGGACCAGAAGAG
>JAHFHB010000202.1 GCA_023247135.1 Candidatus Omnitrophota bacterium | reverse complement strand
GCGCCGCTTGAAAAAAGCGCTGCGACTCCAAAATTTCTGGCAGCGTTTAAAATCGTATTGTTTAAAGCCAGAGAAAAAACCTGTGTATTCACCGGCGCGGGCAGTTCCGCGGTTTTGTGCAGCTGCAAGCGGTCGATCCACACATCGCGCGCAACCGAATCGTCTGAGAACTTGATCGTCACCGTGTGATTGCCGCCCGCAAGATCCAGTTCGCCGGCAGGGTAGCGTTTGTAGTTCCAGCCGTTGTTGGCCACGCTGAACGCCGGGCCTGCCAAAACGCCATCGACCCGCACCTCGACTTTGGGAGAAAACCCGTTTTGATCGATGCCAAACGCATCCAGATCAACGGTGTAATGGCCCGAAGATAGGTTCGTGAGCTGGGTTTGCAGGGTGCCGTTTTGCCAAATCCGGGTGGCCGTGGATGTCGTGTAATTGCCGCCGCTGGCCAGCATGGTTTCTGCTTCAGCGGCCGGGCGCAGGCCCAGATAAGCCAGATCGCCGGTTTTGCGCAAAATAATTTTATCAATCCAAAGATCGCGGGCCGGCGAGTCATTGAAAAAATCTACTCTGAAATTATTGGCGCCTGCACCCAGCTCAATGCCTGAAAAGACATAGCCCTGATAATTCCAGCCGTTGTTTTTCACCGCAACGGCATCACCGGCCATGCGGTTGTTGGCGGTGACCCGCATGCGCGCCTGATCGCCGTCCCCATCGATACCAAAAGCGATGACTTCCATTTCATAAACGCCGGCATCCAGGCCCGAAGCCTGGCCCGAGATCGAACCGTTGGACCAGAGCAAAACACTGGAGGGGGAAGTGTAGGTTCCGCCTTGTGCCGTCATTTGCTCGGCTTCAAGCACGGCCCGCTGGGTGGGCGGCAGGACATCGCCTGTTTTCCGCAGAATGATTTTATCAATCCAAAGGCTTACGGAACCCAGCGCCTGCGCAAGATCCACGCTGAACGAGTGCCCTGTCCCGCTCAGTTCAACGTTGTTAAAGAACATGCTTTGGTATTGCCAGTTATTGTTGGCGACGCTCACGGGGTCTGCCACCAAGCGGTTATCCGCCATCACGCGCATTTTGGGTTGATTGACGCCGTCCGGAACGCCGAAAGTCACCACCTCAATTTGATAAATGCCCGAAGCCAGACTTGAAAGCTGAGTCGTGAGTTTGCCGTCGCCCCAAAGCAGGGTCTGCGTCCCTGTTTTGTAGTAGGCGCCGGTTGTCGTCATGTTTTCTGCTTCCACCGTGGTCGCTGGCACTGTCGCGGCATTGGCCGCAAGATTCACTGCTTCCATGCCGGCAATTTGATCAGGCAGTGAGAGCGGCGAAGGATTCATGAACGCTTCCAGCGAGGTGAAGGGCGAAATGAGCGGTTGCCCGTGGTCGATACCGGCGGCAGGTTCGGATGAATCCTGAGTTTCGCGGGCGGTCGTTGGAGCCGTTGCGGCTGGATCCAGCAGAAGGGTTTGCGCAGAAACACTTTCAAAAGTGAATGCAATGAGGATGAGTAAAGTTAAGCATGCCCGGACCCGTTTAGAGAGTTTTGGAAGGCAGCGCATCGAGAGGGAGCGAGGTTCTTTTTTCAGAGGTTCTCCGCGGAAATGGCCATTTTTTTGTCAGAATTTTCAAGCGTTGGAAACTGTTTAATCATCGGCCTGACCGCGGATTTTGTAAAGCGCTTTTTCAGAAAAATGCCGTGCTTTTTGCATAAAAAACGCGCTGTCTGAACGGTTACAAAAAGTCTTTAAAAAGAAATCTATTTTCATAAGATAAAAATCGGTCTTTGATATACGCATAGTTGCTTTTTGGTAATTTTGCATTGCCGCAAGCTGTCCGCTTGAATATACTACTTTGCCCCCTTGTCATAACTATTTTTGAACCCGCGATTGAGTACTAAAATATTGCGTGCGCGTAGCAGACTGTAAAGTGGAGAGACTATGAAAAATCAGAACATGCTCTTAGTATTGGCGTTATTTTTTTTGGGAGGCTGCACCACGGCTACATTTGATACGCGCGTTGATGGAAATCTACCGTTCATCTCCGGTGCGGTCACAATTGCCGTGTCGGCAAAAGATACTCGTGCTAAAGAGGCGATTGGGAAAATCGCGCTGGATGTTGTGAAAGTAAAACAGTCGGATTTCGAAAAAGCAATGGCCGGTGAATTTAAGGATTATTTATACAGCAAAAGCTTAAATGTTGTGCCGGTGGAAAGAGTTAATTTGGCGGGGCCTGCAGGCGTTCGGGAAACTTTAACGAGCGCGCAAGCGAAGGGACTGCTTTATGCGGAAATTCATGCCCTGCATGTGGAATCATTTGATATCATCCTTGACGAGCCGAAGTATGATCTGAGTGGATTGGTTATTCTCTACGACGAAACAGGAAAATCGGTCTTCAACAGCCCTTTGAGTGGGACAATGGGAAGTCGGGCTCTTGATGGAAAGGCCACAGGTGAAACTCTTATCCAACTGCTTAAAATGGCAATGCTTGATGTTACTACGAATCCGAAGTTTGAAAAGGCGCTCAGTGATATTGTGATAGCGCACAGCAGCGAAGCAGAGCTGAATACCGGGATTCAATCTCAAACGTGATAACCTGACAAAAAAGGAATCTTCCCATGAAAAAAATAGTGAGCCTTTTCCTTGTTTTTCCCCTGATATTCGCCACCTCGGGGTGCTCAGCCTTTCGCTCGTCCACGCAGACAATCTCGGTGACAACAGACCAACCGGACACCGAAATTTATATCAATGGTTCGATGGCTGGCCGAGGATCGACAAGTATGCCGGTGAAGCGCAACCAAAATGCCTCAATTATGGCAAAAAAAGAGGGCTTCATTACGGTTCAACGATCAATTGGGAAAACTCTTAATACGACAGGCATTTTGGATATTATCGGTGGCGTATTAATTCTGCTCCCTCTCTTTGGGTTGCTTGCCCCCGGTGCCTACAGCCTCGATGAGGAAAATATCAGTATTTCCATGATTAAGGCCTGAACGTAGAGCCCTGAAAAAGCGCTAGTCTCTCTGGCACCCCTCACCCTGCCCTCTCCCCAAAAGGGAGAGGGGAAGATCTGGAAAACTGTTTTAGACAAACTAGCATTTCTGATTCTAGTTTGTCTCTGTTTTATGTCCAGTTTACCATTGTTGTTTCTAAAGTTTATCCCGCCCTGAGGTTTCCGATATTCCCAGGATTTGTCAGCATGTCTGTGATATTATGGGAGCTCCAGTGCCGGCCGATTGGACAGACTCAAGATAATTTTCTCATCTCAGCAGGAATTTTATGCACATCCCGGTTGATAAACGCAGCGTTGGCGGTATGGTTGCTATCTTGTTGCTGACGCTGGCGTTATGCGTTTTTTTTGGAGCGACAGTTTTAGTGCTTGCGATTGGGGTGTGCCTGCTGGCGGTGCACGGATGTTTTTTCAGGGACCCCATGCCGAGGACGGCCAGTCATGGCCAGGCATCGGTGGTGGCGCCAGCGCAGGGCAAAGTAGTTGAAATCAGCCGGGTTTTGGAGGATGATTATCTTCACGAGCCGGCCATCCGGATCGGGATTTTTTTATCGGTTTTTGACGTACATGTGACACGTTCCTCCTGGGGCGGAACCGTCAAGTATTTGCGCTACGTTCCGGGTGAGTTTTTTAACGCGCTTTTGGAACGCTCGGCACGTGAAAATGAAAGTAACTGGATCGGGCTTGAAGACGGGGCCCGAAAGGTTTTGATCCGCCAGATTACGGGGGCGATTGCCCGACGTATTTTTTGGGATGTGGAAATCGGCAGTCAGGTTCAGCGCAGTGAAAAAATCGGCATGATCTGTTACGGGTCGCGCGTGGAATGCTATGTTCCTGAACGCAATTTCAGGATTCACGTCAAACTGGGCGATAAAGTCAAAGCGGGCCAAACCGTTTTAGGAGAGTGGCTATGATCAATCCCTTTGATAAAAAAACAGCCGTGACGCTTTTACCCAACATGATCAGCATGTTTAATCTTTTCTGCGGTTTTCTTTCGCTGGTCATGGCCGCCTGGGGGCACACGGCAACGGCTGTTTGGCTGATTATCCTTGCGCTTGTGTGGGATTCCATCGATGGCAACATTGCGCGCATGTTCAAGGTTTCGACTGCCATTGGGCGCGAACTCGATTCTCTTTCAGATATTGTTTCGTTTGTGGTGGCACCTGCATTTCTCACCGGCGCGGTGCTCTTGCCGAAAACAGGCCCCTGGATTTTCGGGGTGCTTTTCTTTTACCTGGGTTGCGGTACTTACCGCCTGGCACGGTTTAATGCGCGGCCGACGGCTTCGCCGCATTTTCAAGGATTGCCGTCGCCGGCCTGCGCTTCTCTGCAGGTGCTTTTCATTTTAAACGCGGTGAATCAGGGCTGGCCCGAGCAGATTTTTTTTAATCCCGTTGCGATTTTCGTGATGACGGGCTTGAGTCTCATGATGATCAGCACTATTCTCTACCCGAAATTTTC
>JAHFHB010000201.1 GCA_023247135.1 Candidatus Omnitrophota bacterium | reverse complement strand
AATACGCAGGTGACCGGACTGATTCAGGGCTTTTTGTCGGGAGCCACCTTGCTTGACATCGAGGATGCCGACAAGGCCTGGGCTGCATACATGGCAAAAATTGCGTCGCTTACGGCGATGATCCAGAAAGTCCGCAGCGATGCAGCGAAACAGCAGGCGATTTATCGTGAGGCGCAGGAGCTGGCTGATTTCAGAACGGCAAAGGGAGCCAAAGGCCGCAAAATCAATATCAACCCGGCGACGCTGGCAGAACAGCCGGAAGCGCAAGGCATCGTGATCGGCTGGACAGAGTTCCGGGCATCCTTCCGCGATGATTTTGAAACCAGCTGGAAACTGACAGACGGCCTGGCGAAGCAGATCATGGATCTTTTGCAAGTGACGGAAACGCCGGCGGGAAAAGACTGGGGCGTGAATGTTTTTCTTAAAACTGCAGCGAAACTTTTCTATGTCGATTCCGGCAAAACGCGCGCCGAAGCGGAAAAAATCGCCGAGGATCTTTTTGCCAAAGGGCAAATCAGCCTGGATTGGTTCCGCCTTGATGACGAGCGCTGGAACTTTTTAATCGGGTTTACCGCCATGAACCTGCTGGATTTTAACCGGCCGCTGACTTTCGCGGATCCGGCGGAAAAAATCCAGCCGATTGAGAAAATGGCCCGCCATACGCGCAATCTCTGGCATCTCATGAACGCGCATGAGGCCGGTATCCGCAGTTTCTATGCTGGCATCAACCGCGGCAATGAAGCGCTCAATCCCGAAGAACCAGTGAAAGCCCTGCGCCGCCGCGCCTGGGGGCAGTACGCCGCGCGCGTGCGTATGATCGAAGAAGCGCATGGGAAATACAAGCTCGATTTGGCTGACGTTGACGCCGCGATCAAAGGTATTCTGCGCATTCAAAAAGCGGCCTCCGAAGAACTGACGCGCGACAATGAAACCCGCCCGCGCTGGCGTCCGCTGGAGGACGCGGAGATCGCCTATTTTTACGGATTGTTCTATCTCGGACTGATGGGCGGCCAGAAAGACGACGAAGGCGAGCCCTTTGCGGCCATGCAGAACTCTATTGACGTGGAAGCTTTTTTCGAGCTGATCGCCACCATTGAAAAAGTTGAGCAGGAAGCCGCAGATTACTGGAGCCGGACTTTTGAAGACTGGAAAAAACATGAGGCCCCGGCCCCGGCGAATGCGGACGAAGAGAACGATGAAACACGCGGACGGCCCGCCTGGCTGACGGTCGAAGATATTTCAGGCAGCGCCGAGAATGCCAACGATCTGATCGCCAACATGCGGGCGCTTAAAAAGCGGGTGGTGCAGCAGAATGAGGCGGTGGCCCGGGCCATTCTGACGCTGGTGAGCGAACGCCGTAAGGCCCCCGAAAATCGTCTCAACCTGGAGCAGTTGAAAAATGAACGGCTGCGGTCCGCCAAAGATGAACTCTTTCTGCAGAGCGTTTACATGCGCTACCACGTGGGCAAGGGCGGTATCCCCGAACGCTTGAGCCGCGGTGATATCGCTCCTTATCTCAACCAGATTCAGCGCGGGGCGACTACGCGCAGCCAGGCCGCCAAGGTTTTTAAATACGAGGGCATGGTTCACCAGCGGGTTCGTGATGTCTTGCCCAAAACGGCCGTGGCTGAAGCCAACAAGCGCCTGGCCGAAAAAGGCCTGCCGCCGCTTTCCGCTAAAGAAGAACAGGACCTTGTCAGCCGCATCGCGGTGCTGACCGACGCGCAGGGCGTGGGGTTTGCCGGCTACATGGTTCAGCGGCAGGATCTGCAGGCCCGCCGCGAGGGGCCTGAATACATGAAGAAATTGTTGTTTGAGCTGGATTACCTGGGTGTGGATCACGCGGCGGCGGAGGCTTACGTGAATGCCTGGATTGAAGACGCCGCATTCGTGGTGGGTCTTGGCTTTGCTGAAAGCAAAATTGACCGGCAGCATTATCTCGCAGAAACAACCGGAGAGTTGAAGCCTCGCGAAGAGATCGAAGGTTTTATCCTGCCATTCTATATTTTGAACGCCGCGCTTAAGATTTTCAGGGAACAGGAAAAAAGCCTCAAACCTGAACTGCGCAATCGCGTCAAGGAACGCTTTGGCACTATTTTCAAACAGGACCTGGCTTACCGCGATCTGAATTTGACCGGCGGCAGAGAGAATTTAAACCAGCTGCGGCTTTTGCGCGTGACCCATTACGTGATCTACGGGCGAACCCTGCCGGAAGCCGGGGAAGCGCGCTGGCTGAAATGGTGGGCTGAAATTTCCAGGGGGATTTTTGCGGCAAAGGGCACGACGGCCGAGGCGGAATGGGCCCAGCAGGAATTCATGGCCCGCATGATGAGTACGCGCCAATTATTTTTCGAAACAGCCTCCAGCGCCTTGTATGACAAAGCCAAAGAAAAAGGGGAGAAGATTCCGGATATTTTAGAAGCCATGGCCGGGCCGCTGGAACGTTTTGAAAACAGCGTGGCGCCGAACCTGATTCAGAGCATTCTCGGAAAAGCGGCGCGTGAAAAAAGAATCCGTGAAAAGGGCGAGCTTAAACAGAAGAATGAAAAACTGATTCAGTCTTTTTATGACACTGCCCAGAGGGACCGCAAAAAACGCAAGGCAGATTATCAGAAAGCCATGAGCCTTGACCCGCTCTGGTTTGACGTGCAAGTGGAAGCCCTGCGCCAAAAAGCCGCGCAGGTGCTGGATGCCAAAACAGCCGCGTCGGTCGACCGGCCCATGCTGAGTTTTATGGTGGGGAAAATGGTAGAGCTGGGGTATTCGCAGGAAGAGGCGCTGCTGCGTTTTATCGAGCTGCCGCAGGTGCGTTTCCCAAAAGTTTATCAGGAAGCTATGGGCAAAGCGATTGACTTTGAGGAACATTCGGGCGAGGTCATGGCCTACACGGACGCGATCTTTACGCAGTGGGGTTTCCCTGAGGAGCTTAAGAAAAAAGATTCGGCCGTACAAAAGGGTTTTGAAACAGCGCTGGCGGAACTCAAGCAGCGCCTGGCGCGCAAGAAAATCGTGAATGACCGCCTCGAATCTTATGGCGGCGAATATGCCGATCACCCCATGCGGCGCGAGGCCCTGGCCACGCGTATCTCCGGAGATATGGCTGAAAACGGGTTGAGTGAAGCGGACATCAAGGCCTGGACGGATGTGGCGAAACATTTGCGCTCGGCGCTCGATTTGCTCAAACTCAATGTCAGCACGCCCCAGGGCGTGCCGGCCGGGAAAGATTTGGAAGTGGAAGATGCCGAGATCCTTTTCAGAGCGGACTCCCTTTTAAGGCTGGGCGTGGCCGATCTTTATGAGCGCCGCCAAAAGGGCGGCCCGGCCTTGCAGGCGCTGAAAGACGCCGTGAAAAACGAGCTTGCCGATATTCTGCCATCGAGCCGCAAGAAAAAAGCCGCATTGCCAGAAGCCCGGAATCTGGCCGAAAAAATTTACCGCGAGTGGCGCCGTGAGCCCCTTTTGGAAGACGCCGTGCTGGCGGCGCGTGAAAATGAAATTATCACGAGGGTTGCGGAGAACATGGCGCGCCAGGGCATGAGCCCCGCGGATTTGAAACTGCTGGTGGATGAAGCCCGGGCGCTGATGCGTCATATCGATGAAGTCCGCCACGAGATTCAAACCCGGAGCCTGTGGGAAGAAGCCGCGGCCATGATGCCGCCGGGCCGTCTTCTGGAAATCATGATTTATCTGGACGAGCGCCGGCCCGACCGCCTGAAGCGCATCGGCCTTCTCGATATTCTTTTCAAACCGGCCATGCCCTCTGACGAAGTCCTGCGGCTGGAATACAAAGTCGGCAACTCCCTGCACGAAGCGGCGCGCCAGCGCGAGCTGGTACGCATGAAAAAAGTGGTGCCTGAAACCGAATCCAAGTTTTTTCTGCACCGCTGGATGAATGTGGAAGAACATGGGTTTGGCAGAATCCTTAAGCTGGCTCTTGGGGCGGCAGTCGCCAAGTTTGTGCTTGAACATTTGGCCTCGGGCAAACATGGCGATCCGCTGAAAGGGCTTGTGCCGGACCGTGAGCTGAAACACTGGAGTCCCAACCAGCTTTTCCGGACGACGATTGCGATTTTTGAATTTCTGACGGACTTCGGGACGTTTCTCATGATTTTCTGGAATCTGGCGGCGTTCAACCCTTACGCCAGCGCCTTTTCGCCGCTGGCGGCGCTGGTGTTTCTCTCGCTGACGTTTTACCTGATCCGTATTTTCATTTTTATGACGATTGCCCAAACCGTGGTGTACAAACAACCCACGTTTATCGCGGGGCTGTGGGCGGCGGCTGTTTACCTTTACGTGCATGCCTTTCATGCCGCGGCGTTCCAGAGCCTGTTCAGCGGGGCCGGCCTTGCGTTGAATGCCGGATTTCCGGCGGTCTGGATTGCGCTCGGGCTGTACCTGATCCTGCTGATCCGGACTTCGCACTGGTTTAAAAAAGCGATGAAGTCTCCGAATGCGGGTGTGCATCAGGAAGAGTTTGACGGGATT
>JAHFHB010000200.1:483-4494 GCA_023247135.1 Candidatus Omnitrophota bacterium | reverse complement strand
TTGAGACAGCTTGAGCGTGTCGAGATTGAGCACATTCTGGAAACGGCCAAGTCGTTCCGGGATATTTCACTGAGGTCGGTTAAAAAGGTGCCGGCCCTGCGGGGGAAAACGGTTGCGAATTTATTTTTCGAACCCAGTACCCGCACGCGTATTTCATTTGAGCTTGCCGAAAAGCGCCTGAGCGCGGACACGATTCAGATTTCAGGATCGACCTCCAGTATGGTGAAGGGAGAAACCCTGAAAGACACCTGCCGCAATATCGAGGCGTTGAAGGTGGATATCGTGGTGATCCGGCATTCCTCTTCCGGCGCTCCGCACCGCATGGCCCGGCATCTGAACGCAAGCGTGATCAACGCAGGCGACGGGATGAACGAGCATCCGACGCAGGCGCTGCTGGACATGTTCACCATGCTTGAAAAGAAGGGGCACATTGAGGGCCTGCGGGTGAGTTTCATCGGAGATATTTTGCACAGCCGCGTGGCGCGTTCGAACATCTGGGGGTTGACGAAACTGGGAGCGAAGGTGACGGTCTGCGGGCCTAAAACCCTGATCCCTGCGGAAATTGAAGAGCTGGGGGTCCGGGTGACGACGCGCCTTGAGGAAGCCGTGGAAGATGCCGACGTGCTGAACCTGCTGCGTATTCAGCTGGAACGCCAGAATCAGGCGTTCTTCCCGAGCATCCGTGAATATGCAACCGCCTATCAGATCAATACGGCCATTCTGAAAAAGGCGCGGCCGGATGTGGTGATCATGCATCCGGGACCCGTCAACCGTGGGATTGAAATTACCAGTGATGTCGTTGAGGGGCCGTATGCGGTTATTTTAGACCAGGTCACGTACGGCTTGGCCGTGCGTATGGCGGTTTTGTTTCTGCTTTCGGGGACGCTTCCCGAAGCCGAAAAGGAGGATGCGTGAAGGTTTTAATCCGGCAAACTTTTTTGATCAATCCTGCGGATGAAAAGCAGGAGCCCAAAAGCGCTAAACCCGTAGACCTCTTGATCGAAGACGGAGTGATCCGCAAGATCGGGCCGGCGCTTGAGGCCCCGGGGGCCGAGGTGTTGGATGCCAAGGGAAAATTTCTTCTCCCCGGATTTATTGATCTCCACACTCATTTTCGCGAACCGGGGTTTGAAGCCAAGGAAACCATTGTGACGGGTGCGCACGCGGCGATTAAAGGCGGATTTGTCGCATCGGTTTCTATGCCCAATACCCAGCCGCCCTGCGATCATCAGAGCGTGATTGATAACATCATCCGTAAAGCGCGCGAAGTTCCGTACGCCATATTTCCTTCGGGCACGATCAGCAAGGGGCGCGAGGGCAAGGAGCTCTCCGAAATGGCGGATCTCAAGCAGGCCGGGATTGTGGCGGTCACCGATGACGGGGACTGGGTGCCGGACTCGCTTTTGATGCGGCGCGCGATGGAATATGCGGCCATGCTGAATTTGATCGTGATGAGCCACTGTGAAGACAAACGGCTTTCTGCCGAAGGCGTCATGAATGAAGGCTAGATGTCGACGGTGCTTGGGTTGCGCGGGATGCCGGGAGCCAGCGAAGAAGTGGCGGTGGCGCGTGACATTGAACTGGCGCGTTTAACGGGGGCGCATCTGCACGTTTGCCACGTGTCGACCGCGCGTGCGGTGGAACTGATTCGCCGTGCCAAGGCCGAGGGCGTCCGGGTGACGGCGGAGGTGACGCCGCACCATCTGCTCCTGACGGATGAGGCCGCGGAAGGCTACAATACGAATGCGAAAATGAATCCGCCTCTGCGCCGCGATCGAGACGTGGCCTGTATGCAGGCGGCGCTTTTGGAAGGGGTGCTCGATTGCATTGCGACCGATCATGCGCCGCACACCCAGGAAGACAAAATGCAGGAATTTGATCACGCGCCTTTCGGAGTGATCGGGCTTGAGACGGCTTTTGGTGTGGTGTCGACGGCGCTTTTTCACACGCGTAAGGCCACGCTGGCGCAGATCACAAAGTTTATGTCCCTGCGGCCTGCGGAGATTTTGGGGTTGGGCCCTGAGTATGGGCGTATCACGCCGGGAGCCCAGGCGAATCTGACGCTGGTCGATCCGGATCAGGAATGGACAGTCACGCACGAGGAACTGCGGTCAAAATCCAAGAACTCGTGTTTTCTTAAAATGAAACTCAAAGGCAAAGTGCTCGCCACCGTGTGCGCGGGCAAACTTTGGCGGTTCTAAATGATGAAAGCCTATTTGGCGCTTGAAGACGGGCTGGTGTTCGAAGGGGAGGGGTTTGGCGCAGCGGGTGAAATTTATGGAGAAGTCGTTTTCAATACGTCGCTGACCGGATATCAGGAAATCATGACGGACCCGTCCTACAAGGGCCAAATTGTCACAATGACCTATCCGCATATTGGCAATTACGGGATCAACTCGCAGGACGTTGAGTCTTCACAGCCTTGGGTAGAGGGATTCATCGTTAAAGAACTCAGCCCGGTGGTGAGTAATTATCGTTCCGAGATGAGCGTGGACGCTTATTTCAAAAAACACCATAAGATCGGCATTCAGGGCATTGATACCCGCAAACTCGTCAAGCATTTGCGCGATCATGGAGCTAAAAAAGGCGTGCTTTCCACGGTGGACAACGATCTTAAACGGCTTGTGCAAAAGGCCAAAGATTCGCCTTCCATTGTCGGCGTGGATTTGGTCAAGGAAGTGACTTGCAAGAAACCGTATGATTTTACGGAAGGGCTGATGCCGGAATTCGAGTGGGGGCAGTCGCATGAGCGGGTTTTTGACATCGTGGCGATCGACAGCGGGATCAAAACGAACATTCTTCGCAAACTTAATCAGCACGGCTTTCGCGTTAAAGTCGTGCCGGCCAGCACCTCGGCGGCAGAGATTTTGTCTTACCGGCCCAAAGGTTTGTTTCTTTCGAACGGGCCGGGCGATCCTTCCGCAGTGCCCTACATGGTGGAGACCGTGCGCGGTTTGATCGGCAAACTGCCCATTTTCGGAATTTGTTTCGGGCATCAAATTCTCGGGCAGGCGCTGGGCGGTACAACCTCCAAACTCAAGTTTGGTCACCGCGGCGGGAATCATCCCGTGATGGATCTTCTGACGCGCAAAATCGAGATCACCTCGCAGAATCACGGTTTTGTCGTGGACATTGAATCCTTGCCGAAAGAGGATGTGGAACTGACGCACATTAATCTGAATGACAAAACGCTCGAAGGCTTGCAGCACAAGAAACTGCCGCTTTTCTCGGTGCAGTATCATCCGGAGAATTCGCCGGGGCCGCACGACAGTGATTATCTTTTTGACCGTTTTTATGACAGGGTGGCCCACCCGGAGCGCAAGTTCCTGGTGACGCAATAACGGAGAGCAGGGGACGTTTATGCCGAAGCGCACCGACATTAAAAAAATTCTCATCATTGGTTCGGGTCCGATTGTCATCGGGCAGGGCTGTGAGTTTGATTATTCGGGAACCCAGGCCTGCAAAGCCCTGCGGGAAGAAGGCTATGAAGTCGTCCTGATCAATTCCAATCCTGCAACGATCATGACGGATCCGGAGACGGCCAACCGGACCTACATTGAACCGCTGACGCCCGAATTTCTGGAAAAAATCATTGAGCGGGAGCGGCCGGATGCCTGTCTGCCGACGATGGGGGGCCAAACCGCGTTGAATCTGGCCGTCGAATGCTACGAAAAGGGCATTTTCGGCCGCTATGGCGTCGAGTTAATTGGCGCCAAATACGAGGCTATTAAAAAAGCGGAAAATCGCGAGCAATTCAAGCGGGCCATGCAGAAAATCGGACTGGATCTGCCCATCAGCGGATTTGCTTACTCGGTGGCGGAGGCGCTGCAGGTTGCGGATAAAATTAAATATCCGGTGATTGTGCGGCCGAGTTTTACGCTTGGCGGATTCGGCAGCGGGATTTGTTACAACTGCGAGGAGCTTGAACGCACCGCCGGACTTGGCATTGAGTACAGCATGAATGGCGAAGTCCTGATTGAAGAATCCGTGCTGGGCTGGAAAGAATTTGAG
>JAHFHB010000200.1:0-473 GCA_023247135.1 Candidatus Omnitrophota bacterium | reverse complement strand
TATCCGCGATAACTTTGTCGTGATCTGCTCCATTGAAAATGTGGATCCCATGGGCGTGCATACGGGAGATTCCATCACGGTGGCGCCGGCGCAAACCCTGACGGACAAGGAATACCAGCGCATGCGCGATTGGGGCCGGAAAGTCATTTCGGAAATCGGTGTGGAAACAGGCGGGTCGAACATTCAATTTGCCATCAATCCCAAGGATGGCCGCATGGTGGTGATCGAAATGAATCCGCGCGTTTCACGTTCTTCCGCGCTGGCGTCGAAGGCCACGGGTTTTCCGATTGCAAAGTTTGCAGCCAAGCTGGCGGTGGGTTACACGCTGGATGAGATTCCCAATGACATCACCAAGTACACGCCGGCCTCTTTTGAACCCACGATTGATTACTGCGTTACCAAGATTCCGCGGTTTGCTTTCGAAAAGTTCGAGGGCGCCAATACCACGCTGACTTCGCAGATGAAGTCGGTGG
>JAHFHB010000199.1 GCA_023247135.1 Candidatus Omnitrophota bacterium | reverse complement strand
TTGATCAATCGCCATGGGATTGCGCTGGGCTTCTCCGTGGTTCGCCGCCATAATCTTTTGCTTGTATTGCCGGGGGTTCCGCGCGAACTTGAGAATCTCTTTGAAGAGCAGGGTCTTGCGCTCATCAAACATGTATTTTCGAAGCAGCCTCCATTTTTTCCGGTTGTCGCCCGCACCGTGGGACTCTCGGAGCCTGCGATCATGGAAAAACTCGGGCCGGATTTTTTTGAGGACCCGTTTGATTTCGGAATTTACCCGCATGCCGGTGAGGTGACACTGCGTCTCGGAACGCCGCGGCGGGAAATTGCCATGCGGCTTTTGAAAAAAATCCGTGTTCGCCTGGGGCCTGCGGTTTATGCGTACAGTGAAACGAGTCTCGCGCGTATCGTGCTTGAGAAACTGCAGGTGGCTTCCGCCAGTCTGGCCTGTGCGGAAAGCTGTACGGGCGGGCTGTTGGCGGCGCTTTTGACTTCCGAGCCGGGCGCCAGCGCTGTTTTTCGCGGAGCCGTTGTCTGCTATGCCAACAGTGTCAAACGAATGCTGGGAGTTCGGCCGGCTATTTTGAAAACCCGGGGTGCGGTTTCTGAAGAGGCCGCTAGAGCGCTTGCAATTCAGATCAGAAAAAAGATGAAAGCGACTTATGGCGTCGGCATTACCGGCATTGCGGGGCCGTCCGGCGCCACGGCTCAAAAACCGGTGGGCCTCGTTTATATCGCGATTGCCGATGCGCAAGGCGCCCAGGTTTATCGCCACGAGTTTTGGGGGGATCGTGCACAAATCCGGCAGCGGAGCGCGGTCAAGGCCCTGGAATATTTGTGGCGGACGATTCCGCCCTGCGTAAAAAAATAGCCTCAGTTTTCCTGCTAAAAGTCGATGGATTTAGCCATGCAAAGGGTTGGGGGCACGTTTAAAAATTGGGCCGGATTTGAACGTGTCGAGCTTCTGGTCGCTTTTTGTATTGCAGCCACCCTGTTTTTTCTAGTGGTTCCGGCTTTTATCCGGGGCCGGACCGCGGTGCAGGAGGAAAAAATGAAGGCGGCCCTGCGGCTTTTTCATTCAGCGAATGAGGCCTACCGGATCACTTCCAATCATGGCTATGCCGCCTCGGTTGGAGCGTTAACGGATGCATCCAAAGGGCGGCGGTACCTAGAGCCCTGGTGGGGCACTTTGGCACAGTACGGTTACCGGTTAGCTTATAAAACGGACCGGACAGCAATACCGGCCCATTTTTCCCTGGTTGCCGAGCGGAAAACGGCCTTTGCAACCGATTCAGCAACTTTGTGCGTGGACGAGCGCGGGCTTGTTTTTCGCGATAGTCACCCAGCGCGTGCAGGCGCAGAAAGTGGGGCCGCTTGCTCCGGGGGAATTGTAGTAGTTTAGCGAGCTTCTTTTTGCTATACTGCGCAAGTCCTTTTATTTCATGGCTCATCTTTTGCAGTTATAAGCGGATACGAACATTTTTTTATTTAACGAGTTACAGAAACCAAAGGGGATTTGAGGGTAAGAGGTTGATACAAAAGGCTATTTGGGCACTTTTGAAGGTGCCGTCAAAGGGTTTATCCCACCATCCATTTCATCGGCCAGTTCTATGCAGTGCGCGGGACGCGTTTCGGCATTCCCAGCGAGCCCCTGCGGGTCCGCGGGTTCTTTTGCCTCGAGATGCTGCGCGCGACTGTGGATGTTTGCCTCCGTCTGTATCCCTCCTGAATTGGCAGCCGTTTAGTCTCAACTAGGCTTTCGCCAAACTGCCTCCCTCTGTCTCGAAGAGACCAACACAAGGGGTGTTTATGAAGAGGCTCATTTTAATCAACCAGGAAGCCAATGAAGTCCAGGCTGCCGTTGTGGAAGAAGGCAAGCTGGAGGAGTTCTATATCGAGCGCCTGGACGCTGTCCGGATGTTCGGAAATATCTACAAAGGCCGGGTCAAGACCGTCATTCGGGGGATGGGAGCGGCTTTCATCAATTTGGGAACGCAAAAAGACGGATTTTTATACGTAGCCGATGCCTTGCGCTCGCCGGTCGACCTGGATGCCGAGCCGGATCCGGAGCATGAAGATCCGCGTAGTAAAGAGTCGCGGCGAGCCATGCGGCATAAGCGCATCGATGAAGTGCTAAAAGTCGGGCAGGAGCTTATCGTCCAGGTTGTGAAGGAACCGATCAGCACCAAGGGGCCCCGGCTGACCACGCACTTTTCGATTCCGGCACGTTATCTCGTGATGATCCCGGGGGATGAAAAAATCGGAATCTCCGGGCGTATCGATGACCGCAAGGAGCGTGACCGCATCCGCTCGCTTTTCAAACAGCTCGACATTCCCAAGGGCGTGGGTTTTATCGTGCGCACGGCGGCCGGCGGTAAATCTGAAAATGAATTCACCCGCGATATTCGCTATTTGATTAAAACCTGGAAGCGCATTCACGATTCCATCGCGCATAAAAAAGCTCCGAACCTCATCCATCAGGAACTTGGGCTGGTCGAGCGGATTATTCGTGATCACGTGAATGAGGAAACCGATACTTTGGTTGTTTCCAATAAGGATTTGCTTGCGAAAATAAACCGTTTCGTGGGTCTGTACCTTCCCAAAAACACGATCCAGGTGGAGCTTTTCAAAGGCCACTCCTTGTTTGAACATTACAACATCGCCAAGGAAATCAACAAAACGTTCCAGAAGAATGTTCATCTGAAGTCCGGCGGCTACATCGTGATTCAGCAGACCGAAGGTCTCGTCGCCATTGATGTCAATACGGGCAAATTCACCGGTTCCAAGGATTTGGAAGAAACGGTTTTCAAGACAAACCTTGAGGCCGCAGAAGAAGTCGCGCGCCAGATGCGCTTGCGCGATATGGGCGGTATTATCGTGATCGACTTCATCGATATGGAGCGCCATGATCACCGCCGCGAGCTTTTTCGCGTTTTTAAGGACGCCGTCGCCAGAGATCGCGCCAAGACCAATATTCTTCCGATCTCCGAGCTGGGCCTTGTTGAAATGACTCGCCAGCGCATCCGGCCGTCGCACGAAAGTTCTGTCTTCGACAATTGCCAATACTGCGCCGGCAAGGGGGTTGTCAAATCGATTACCACCATGGCGATTGAGACGATTCGCGAACTGCGTAAATCGATCGGCGACTCCAGGCATCGCATCGTCCACGTCTACGTGCATCCCGAAGTTTCAAAAAAAGTGTTGGATCACGAAAAACGGCCGCTGCAGGATTTGGAGCGGGCCACCCAAAGCCGCATCTTCATTTTCGGCGAAGCTTCCCTGCACGTCGAAGATTTAAACATTACCTTTGTCAAATAGGCCGGCAGCGCTCCGCAGTTTCTGCGGGGCGCCGCGGCTTATCCTTTCATTTGATGAGTGTTACAGCAAGAATCCCGGTAAATAAAGTTGCTGGTTTTGACGATCCTCTAAGAGCTTCTGATGCGTTAAACCAGAAAGGATTCCTGTGACGGCACTCAGTTTCCTCGTTGGTGTGGTGCTTGCCCTGTTGACACTGGTCCTTTACCGGGAGCTCCGGCGGCAGAAAAAGACGGGGCAGGAGAGTATTCTGCAGGCTGAATTTGAGAAGTCCCGCCGCGCATTGATCGGAGAACTACACACCCAAACCCTTGAGCAGAGCCGGCTTTTGCAAAACGGCCAGCTGGCCCATCAGCATTCATTTGGATCCCTGGAGCACCGGTTGGGCGAGTTGCAGCAGGTCTCAGAGCAGATCCTGACGAGCGCCCGCGAAATGGCCTCGCTGCGTGCGCTGTTTCAAAGCCCGAAGCTCCGCGGGAATCTCGGCGAACTGCTTTTGGCGGATCTTTTGAAACAGGTCCTACCGGAAAGCAGTTTTTCTCTGCAGTACAGTTTTGACGAGCGTCAAAAAGTAGACGCCGTGATTCATCTGGCGGGCGGCATGGTGCCGGTGGATGCAAAATTTCCGTTGGAAAACTTTGAGCGCTGCGCGCAATCCGTGGACGAGCGCGAAAAAAAATCAGCGCACAAGCAGTTTGTGCAGGATGTCAAGAAACACATTGATGATATCAGCGCCAAATATATCCGTCCGGCCGAAGGAACGCTGGAGTTTGCGCTCATGTATATTCCCTCCGAAAGTGTTTATTATGAAACCCTGGTGCTGGGCGCGGCGGAAGAGGACTTGGTTCGCTACGGACAGGAGCGTAAAGTGCTCGCCGTATCGCCCAGCAGTTTTTTTGTCTATCTCGAAACCATTTTGCGGGGCCTGAAAGGGCTGCGGATCGAGCGAGCGGCTCAAACACTGCTGGAAAATCTTGGCAAATTGGAGCGGGATTTGGCACGGTTCAACGCGGAGTTTGAAAAACTGGGCGGGCATTTACGCCTAGCGGGCGGCGTTTATGACAAGACTCAGATACTGGCGGCTGCGCTGCACAGGTCGATCGAGGGACTGATGCCGCCGCAGCCCGCGAATGAAACTTCGGATTCGAATCAAACAACAGCGCCGGCGGCGCAGGGCACGTAGCATGGGGCTCATCAAGACTCTGGCTCACGCTTTC
>JAHFHB010000198.1 GCA_023247135.1 Candidatus Omnitrophota bacterium | reverse complement strand
TACACAAATGATAACATGATATTAAGAAATTACAAGAGCTTATTCTTGGCGTTTTAGAAGGTCTGTGCGGGAACTACGTAAGTGGTGCGCCCGACAAGAGTCGAACTTGTAACCTTCTGATCCGTAGAAATTCCAGATTCAAAATCATCCCGTCAGAGCAGCAAATGGAAATCGTTACCCAAGAATAGCTTACCAAAATCTAATTTGAAATTTTGGAAGCTGTTTTCCGTGGAGGTGTCGTGCTGGTGACGAAAATACGTCAAAATAGATACAAAGAGAGATAAATCGCAACAAACTATGAAAGAGTTCTAAAAATCTCCGCGAGCGTCTCTTTGTCCATCTCGCCTGACGCAACTTTAATCATGGCATCATACAATTTCCCTGACGGGTCTGCCAAAGAAGCGCCGTTGATTTCAAGAAAAACCAAGGCTGCTGCCAGCGCAGCTCTTTTATTGCCGTCTGTGAAAGAATGGTTTACAGCAATATGAAACGCATAAGCAGCCGCCATCGTAAAAAGGTCTGGGTGCAGCCAAGCCCCGTCAAAAGTGGCTTCCGGTTGCGCAATGGCTGATTGCAGTAATCGGATATCTCGCATTCCAAGATCGCCTCCGTACAATTCGATCTGATTACGATGGATCTCGACAACTTCTGCCAAAGTCAGAAAATTGGGTTCTTTCACGACAAACCTTTTTATTCGCCAAGCCGTTTCAGGGTTTTCCCATGGATGCGGTTTACTTTTTGCAGCGCAGCATGGATGCGCTTTTCAGCTTTGGCGCTGCGAACAGGCGAAATAATTAAATTGCGGCCGTCCGTCGTCACCTCCAAAGGCGTGTCCGTATTAATGTTTAAAAGCTCAAGAACAGCCTTTTCAATCACAAGCGCCGAGCTATTGCCGTGAGCTGTTAGGGTTTTGATCATATTTACCTCCGTTGATATACTGTATTAACATTGTATCACCTTTTCCCCGCTTGTCAATTTCGCAAAGCGTCTCTGGGTGTGCGTATATAGAAACAAAAAAGCGTAAGCTCATTGGGTTCTGAGTCTTACGCCTTTTATAAGAGTGCGCCCGACAAGAGTCGAACTTGTAACCTTCTGATCCGTAGTCAGATGCTCTATCCAATTGAGCTACGGGCGCATGAATTATAAATGCTTTATCTGCACTGACTTACGAATCATAAGCTTACAGATTCGGACTCTCTGCTTCGCGCTAGGTGTCATATAGGTGACAATCTCACGAGGGCAAATCGCCTGTCAGGCAAGGGGGAGAGTATACAAAAAGAGGCGGAAGCTGTACAGAGGGGAAATAGATACTGTCAACGCCCAATAGAAATGTCCTGTTTTTGTTAAAGAATAGTCACAGCTGTTTTTCTTTCTTTTTTGCTTCTTTTTTCTTTCGGCAACAAGGAACATTATGCTTGATTAAGGTTGGTAACCTTAAAATGGTGACTGCCCGCGGATATCTAAAAGCAGGGCTTTTCCGTCGGGGGTGAGTTGAAAGACGAATTCTGCAGACCCTTCCGTGAGCGCCGGTTGACCGCTCTGCGCATCCATGGTTCTTTTTTTCCAACGAACCTGAATGGCCGCTTTGTCCCCTTCCACCACCGTTTGGTTGGCGGTGAAGTGCAAATCGACAGAGCTGATGCTGCCGCGCTCATCGGCAAGATCGGAACGTAAATCGGTTTCGCCCTGGCGGTAATCTTCGCTCACGCCATGAAAAAACCCTGAAAAATCTCTGTCTTCGTAGGCCCGTCGCAGTGCTTCGAGCGCCTGCGCGGCCCGGTCTTCTTTGGCCCAGCGTTCCTGGGATTCGGGCGGCGCCTGGCCCATAGCCAAAAGAAATGGGGATGCCGCGGTGAAAAAAGTAGCCACAAAAAGAAGTTTAAGAATTTTACGCATCCCTCACCCCAACCCTCTCCCAAAGGGAGAAGGAGAAATCATCCAAGCGTTTTAAAATTTGCATATCAGTTCCGCCCTTAAGTTGTGTTCTGAAAAACTCTGTGTGTCCATGTTGTGCGCGTAATCGGTCGTCGTGTAACTGACTTTAAGCGTGGTTCCCTTCAGCTTGGGGATTTGATACTCCAGCCCCACATCGGCGTCAAATTTAAGCGAGTCGGAATCTTCTGCATGACGCCGGTTGTTTTCCAGCGAATAGCGTTGGTTCAATTTTAAGCCGTGTTTGAAATCCAGATCCAGTCCGATCGTGGTGCGGTAACGCAAATCCCGGCCGCCCGCCTTATCGTACCCGTCATAGATGAGGGATTCGCGCACGGAAGGGACTGCATCGGTGCCATGCCAGGTCTGGTGCACCCGTGCTCCGAGGTAAGTTTCGTTGGTCAAGCGCTCATTGGCTTTTTGGAAATCATCGTCCTCATGACGGATCGTCCAGCCGGAACTCCAGTTGATTTTCTTGGCCTTGAATTCGTCTTCAATGCCAATCTCATTGGAGACAAAATCCACCTGGCCTGAGTTTGCGTCATCAGAAATCCGGCGGCGCTGTTCCCAAAACAATCGTGAGAAAAAATCCTGCAGTGTCCAATTCTCCGAGGATGGCGTCCACGAAATCGAGGCGTTCGGCACGTGCAGGTAAGTGCGTTTTTCCGCCGTGCTTTTGTTGAGTTTGTTGTACTGAACGCGGTAGCCTGAATCCATAGAAAGCGCTTTATTCCATTTGTAATTGGTTTTGCCGTTAAAATTGACGCGGTCTGAAACGGCGGAGCCGGTCAGGGTGTCGAATCGGGGCGTGACCCACTCATACAAAAGTTTCGTTTTGGCTTTTTTCGTCCATTGCGTCTGGCTGTTGACGCGCAGGGCGGTGCCGACATTGCGGCCCACGGTAGGATCGCGCGTGTCTTCATCGGTCCAGCTTTCGGCAATTTCGGAATCCAGCGTGGATTTGCCAAAAAATACGCCATGGCTGTTGAGGCTGCCTACCCGGCTTTCGGCCGCCTTAACGCCAAAATCTCGCTCCACACTGCCTTTGTCGTCCTTGGCCCCGGCAAAGTTAACGCCAAGGCGGCCGTCTTTGATCGTTTTATTGTCGATCACTTGCGCTTCGACGCGGCCGCCATAAACCTGGCGCTCGAAAGCCCGCGTTTCATCCGCGCGCCCGGAAATACCGGCCACACCTTTGGCTTCGAAACGATCGGTTTTGTAAGCGGCCTGAAAACCTTCTAAAGATTCGCCAAGCGTGTATTGAGAAAAATCGCCGAAGAAATCTCCGAACGTCAGCCTGCTTGTTTTATTATAAAGTTCGCTGGGGAGCCCTAAAAGATGAACGTCTCTGCGCTTATTGATTTGTGGGTCCTGCGTGCGGCGCGCATGAATGTCGGTGTGGGAAGTCCAGCCATAAGGAAGCGTTTGATCGATTTTGAGTTTGAGAATATCGGTTAGAAATTCGCCGGGCCGCAGAATGGTTTTATCACCGGCACCGCCGGTGCGGTGCATTTCAGCGGCAAAGGAATTTTCGCCGTGAATGGAAAGGCCTGGAAATTTTGAAAACTGATCGGGCTTGGCGGTTTCGGCGGCGTAACCAGGCTGGCTCACCCCGTATAGGCTCACAAAACACGCTAAAACTGTCATTCTGAGCCCCGCAGGGGCGAAGAATCTCAAAGCGAGATCCTTCGCCCTGCCTTCGGCAGGTCTCAGGATAACAATGGGTTTTTTAGATAATCTTCCCACCTTAATTACACAAGCGTGTAGTCTTGCCGGACCGTTTTGGCTTCGCGGTCGATGGCAATAAACGTATCGGCAGGATCAAGCACGAAAGTCAGGCGCCCGCTTTTGCCGGCGTCGCCCGGATTAAAGATAATTAAATCCGTGGTTCGAAAAACCACTTCCTGATTGGCCTGCACATCCCCCGTAAAGGTGAGCTGGTCGCCGGAAATGCTGTCGGTAATTTCGAGCAGGATGCCCGTGACATCAATGTTTTTCGGGTTGTCGGTGATGCGGATTCTGGCCTCGCCGGCAATGGGCCGGCCTGTTTGCATCGCATCAAAGTCGACTTCTTCCAGAGCGCCGTCGGTGTAATGGGCAAAAACATTTACAATTTCAAACGTCAGCGGAATAAATTTTGTGCTGGTGACAAGTTCCGAGGCCACCACATTCAAAGCCGTGGCCTTGGATTCGCGGCTGCCTTCATCTTCAATTTTTCGCAGTGTATCGGCCACGCCGCCGGGCGCGCCGGAAGAGGCCGCCACATCCGGCGAACGCGCGCCGAATAAAGGATTGGCCCCGCGCATTTTAAAGAGCTTCAAGCGCCCCTCCTCCGATTTAAAAACAAAACTTAGCGCCTGCCCGCGCGCAACCACCTGCGTACCGACATTCGCCGGGCTGTAGCGTATTTCCCAATCCGCTTCAATGCTTTGGCCATCCGGAGTTTCCACCGTATTTTTGAAAAACAAATTCAGCTTGATTCCATCAAAGTCGCGAAAGTCGCGCCGGATAAATTCTTCCAGCTCTTCGCGATTCGGAAAGTCTTCGGCCACGCGCGCAATTAACCCGGAAATGTCTTTGTTTTCATAAGCGCGCACC
>JAHFHB010000197.1 GCA_023247135.1 Candidatus Omnitrophota bacterium | reverse complement strand
CACCCAAGCGGTAAAACGCTTACGCTGCGGTTAAAAGCCTGAATTTTTTGCGGGCCGTGAAGGAGTTTTATGAAAAATAAAAAGACCAGAATTATCTTGGCCGGTTTCCTGGCGCTGGCGTCGTTCGCCCCGCGCAGTGGGGCGGCCCTTGCGCCGGTGGAAACCGCTGTGCCCGCCGCCGAGGCGCCGAAAGAATCCGCGCCGGTGCTTGCCGGTGGCGAGCACGATCTGATTTCCGTCGAATTTCACGATGCCGACATTCAATCGGCATTTAAAATTTTAGCGCTCAAAGGAAACGTCAACATTGTGGCCAGTCCGGAGGTGCAGGGAAAAATCACGATGGACCTGACGGACGTCCCCTGGCTGAGCGCTTTTGAAACGATCGTGAACACTTATGGATTCAGTTACGAGAAAAAAGACAATATTTATCAAATCCTGACTGCAAAATCCATGCAGGAAAAAGTAGCCGGTGAAAAGAAGAGCGGGCAGCAGGTTTTTACGCTGGATTACGCGTCGATTGATCAGGTCACCGCCGCGTTGAAAAAGAACCTTGCCGCAAGCGCGGTGGTCGAGCCGATCGCGGGGTCAAATCAAATCGTGGTCACGGATGATGTTTCGAAGCTTGAGGCAGTCGGCAAATTGATTTCAGAGATCGACCGCAAAATGCCGCAGGTGCATATCGAAACCAAGATTGTCCGTACGACACTGAATAAAGGCGAAAAAATGGGCATCGACTGGAACCCGGCGCTGGAAGTCCGGGGGGCCAAAAGGCCTTTTACTTATCCGTTTTCGCCAAAGGCTACGGGCCGGTTCCTGAGCAATAAATCATTCCTGCCGATTGGCCAGACCGCTTCCGAGTCGACCATAACCACAACCTCCGGAGGCGGGCAGAACACGGCCACGGAACAGGATTTTCCGACGGGAGTATCCCAGGGATTTCCGTTCGTTCAACCGGAAGATTTTAAATTCGGCACCGTGGATTTCAATCAGTTTTCAGCGATGTTTAACATGCTGAGCAGCCGGCAGAGTACCAAAATTATTTCTAACCCGCGCATCGTGGTCATGAACCATCAGGCCGCGCAGATTCAGGTGGGCGACGAGATCGGCATTCCGAAACTCGAGCGCAATGAAACGACGGGGGCCTTTGAAGTGACGGGTTTTGAAAGCCGCAATACCGGCATCGTTTTGAAAGTGACGCCGCATATCAGTAAGCAAAGCGATGTGATGTTGAAAGTTCGTCCGGAGGTGACCAAATTCATCGGGTTTGAGCCCATCACCAACACCAATCTCACCAGCCCGCATTTTGAAACCGTGGTGGCGGAAACGACGGTGATTGTTCACAGCGGCGATACGCTTGTGATCGGCGGGTTGATCAGTGATGAAGACTCGGAAGCGCAAAACAAGGTGCCCTACCTGAGCCGCCTTCCAGTGGCGGGCTGGATGTTCAAGAGTCACAATCCCAGCAAGGTGCGGACCGAAACGATTTTTTTTATTACCGTCACGCTTGCCGATGATGTGTACAACAAAAAAGCTCTGAAAGAATGGACGAAATCCCAAAAAGATTTTAAGGAAGAGCGCAAGGACGCCAAGGACGAGTTTGAGAATAAAAAGCCAGCCAAACCCCAGGCGAAAAAGGCCGAAAAATGAGACGGGGGGGCTGGACGGCGGTTTTGATTTTGGCGGTTTTTATTTTGGCGGGAGCCGGCACCGCTTTGCAGGCAGCTCCGGAGAGCGCCGCACCGGATCCGAAGCTGGAAGCGATCACGGCCCAGCTTGCACGGCTTGAGGAAGCCCAGAAAAAAATTTTGGAAAAGTTGGATCAGCTTGCCGAAGAGCACCGCCAGTTGCGGTATATGGTCCATAAACGCTAGAAGTCATTTAATCAGTTCGTAGGGAACAGGCATGCCTGTTCCCTACCTGGCAATTGATTGAAGGAGATGTGCATGCGAAAACTTTCAGGCATCCTTATTTTGGTGTTGTTGATCTGCGGCGGCTGTTTGTCTGCGGGAAAGCGGCAAGCAGCCGTTTACTCCATGTCCTATGACCAGACTTATGAGACGGTGATTACGGCTTTGGATGACGTGCCGGGATGGCGTTTATCCAGTACCGACCAGTTGAAAGGATTAATCGCCGTTGAAACAGGCGGCTATTTATCGCCGCGCCGCGAAGTGAAATTCATTGTGAAACGCGTGGCGCCTTTTCGCACGACTGTAGAGATGTACCGCGGAAGTGCGCTCACGTCAGAACGGAAGTTTTTTGACGCGATTGACCGGCGTGTTCAGGAAAAGGCCGTTACGTACCCCAGCTAAGCGCCCGCTAACCGGCGAGTCATGTCCTCTTCATCCAGCGCGTAAAACGACGCGCTTTCTTTAGAGATCACACCCTTTTTGACCAGCTCCAAAAGTTGATTTTGCACCGAAACCATGCCGTGCTTGGCGCCAGTCTGGATCTCGTTGGCAATGTGGAAAGTCTGTCCCTTGCGGATCAGGTTTTGAATGGCGGGCGTCAGCACCATGAGTTCGAAAATCGCAATGCGGCCCGGCTTGTCGATGCGCGGAATTAACTGCTGGGAAATGACGGCAATCAAATTCGTGGAGAGCTGCAGCCGGATTTGATTCTGCTGATGGCTGGGGAACACATCGACAATCCTGTCAATCGTGCGCGCGGCGCCGAATGTGTGCAGGGTTGAAAAAACAAGATGGCCGGTCTCTGTCGCCAGCAGTGCCGTTTCAATGGTGGCCAGGTCGCGCATTTCACCCACAAGGATTGTATCCGGGTCCTGGCGCAAAGCCTCGATCAGAGCCTGCGAGAATGCAGGCGTGTCTTCGCCGATCTCGCGCTGTGTGATGATCGATTCCTTGGGCGTGTGCACGTATTCAATCGGGTCTTCAATGGTGATGATGTGCTGGTCGTCGCGGCTGTTGAGATCGTCGATCATGCTGGCCAGACTGGTGGATTTTCCGGAACCTGTGGGTCCGGTGACAAGAATGAGCCCGTGGTTACGGTGGATGAGCGTTTTGACAATTTCCGGCAGTCCTAATGCTTCCATGGAAAGAATTTTGCTGGGGATGCGCCGCAGAACCAGCGCGTCTGATTTTTTCTGTTTGAAAAGCGAAACGCGGAAACGCTCGCCGTTTTCAAAACCATAGGCAAATTCAGAACAGCGCTTTTCTTGGTAACCGTGCAGGATTTTGTTGCCGCCCAGAAATTGAATGCAGGCCTGGATGTCTGCCTCGGTCAGCGGAGTGGCGTCGGGCTGAATCAAGGAGCCGTGAATGCGGTAAGAAGCCGGCTTCCCGCCGGACAAATGGATGTCGGAAGCATTTTTTTCAATGCAGACTTCCAATAGCTTTTTAGGATCTGCCATGTATAACGCCCTCTATCTTCTTTGATTAAAATATAACATACGCATTCAAAAATAACAAGTCGGCCCCCAGGGTTATTTTTCATTGCAAAGCGTTGCTGTGTGGCTACGATTCTGACAAAGCTGAAGTGTCATTTAAAAGTTGTGATAAAATGAACAATTCGATCAGGTCACACCAGCCATTTTAAAAACAGGAGCGGGTATGAAGCGTCACTTGGACGATGAACTCAAAAAAATAAAAGAGAAACTTTTTAAAATGGCCGGCCTTGTCGAAGAGGCCATTTGCGATGCCGCGACGGCTCTTTTTGAACGCGACGCCGAACGCGCGCGCAATGTGATTCTCAAAGACCAGAACATCAACATTTACGAGATTGAAATTGATGAACTGGGGCATGAGCTGATCGCACTTTACCAGCCGGCCGCCGTAGATCTGCGGCTTATCACCATGATTCTCAAAATGACCGGAGACCTTGAGCGCATGGGCGATCAGGCCGTCAACATTGCCGAACAGGCAATGGTTGTTAACCAGCAGGCGCCGATCAAGCCGTATCAGGATTTGCCGCGCATGGCGGAGGTTTCCAGCGAAATGGTGCGCCGCGGCCTGCATGCTTTCATGACGCGCGACGCCGAAGAAGCCCGGCAGGTTCTAGAAATGGATGATGCCGTGGATCAGCTCAAGGACAAAATTTATGAGGACGTCCAACAGTTGATGGAAAGCAACCCTGCCGTTATCCGCACGGGGGTGAGCCTCATTATGATTGCCCATAATCTCGAGAGAATCGGCGATTTGGCGACCAATATTGCCGAAGACGTGATTTATCTTAACCGCGGAATTGATGTGCGGCACCATATCCGCGAGCGCCGTACGGATTAAATACCCTTCTCAACCCGTTTAACTGCAGGCAGATAGGGCTGTCTGGACAAAGATTAACGCTTGCGGTATCATGACCCTTCGTTTTATTAAAACCTCCTCCGCCTCTCGGGTGAAGTCTTATCCGATTCTTTTTTGCAGGCAGGGGTGTCAACCCAGACAGGTGAAATATCATGGCACTCAGAGATGAATGGATCCGTAAACGCGCCGGTGACGCCAATAAATCCCAAATGCATTATGCGCGTAAAGGCGTCATTACTGAAGAAATGCAGTTTGTGGCGCGCCGTGAAAATCTGACTCCGGAAT
>JAHFHB010000196.1 GCA_023247135.1 Candidatus Omnitrophota bacterium | reverse complement strand
TGCGAGCCAGGATCGCCGCTCCGTAGCCTTCGCCAGAAGCAATATCAAGGACTCTGGCGCCCACACAAAGCTCAGCCGCGTAATAGTAACGATGGAGATGCTCATACGCTAAAAAGGGCGCGTCCAGCCACGGCAGATAGCGCTCCCCGGTAAAATCCATGGGCTCCTTATTTGAATTTTTGGGCATATTTAAGAAACTCACTCACATCCGAAGACATTAGAAGTTTGGAGGCCTCGAGCACCTGATGGACGGGCCAATCCCACCATTTTATTTGTCCAAGAGACTCCACTATTTCCGGGGGGAAACGCATTTTGATTAACTTACCTGGATTGCCCGCGGCAATCGCATACGCAGGAACATGGCCGCTGACCACAGAACCGGCCCCGATGACCGCCCCATCCCCAATATGGACGCCTGAAAGAATCATGGCACCGTAACCTATCCAGACATCGTTCCCGATGACCGTGGGCCCCTTCGTTGCAGGAATGCCATCCTGCCAAGCTTGCGCGAGTCCAAAGGCGATGCTCAAAGGGAAAGTGGTCACCCAATCCGTGCGGTGTTCTCCTCCACCCAAAATGGTCACATTCTCCGCAATCGAACAATATTTTCCGATCTGGATTCTTTCCCGATCCGTCCAAAGCAACAGGCGCGGGTTTCCGTAGGTATAGCACCCGACACTGACACGTGGGTCTTCCGACGTGAGCGTGGGCAGGGTCGAATCAAAACCGGGATGACTAATCACAAACGATTTCCTTCACAACCAGCGAAACGTCCAGCATGGGAATTCCCACGAGGCAGCCGGAATGAACACTGGTGGCGTGCACTTTAAAAAAAAGAGCGTCATGAATCCAATGATGCTGCACATGACTCGCCACGGTCCCTTCGGCGAGCGCGGTACAAATCGAGTAATCCCCGGCGGGTAAAAGAGGCATCTGGAATATAAAACGAGCCTCAAGCGTCTGCCCTTCCTCCACCTGCAGCGGACAATCCATCATTTTCAAATAGGTATTGTCGCCAAAGAGCGCTTGTCCCAGCCTGTCCTTCACAAAAAATCCCACAATCGGACTAAAAAGGGTCTGCGTACTTTTTGCGCAAATAGAAAGGATCACCGTTTCACCGCCCACGACCCATGAAAGCGGCTCGCCTTCGACCGTCAGCAGGCCCATATCCGTAATCACCGCGCCGCCCTGTCCAAACGAAGGCGTATCCGGATCAAACTTAAACAATTCGATATCATTCCTGTGCGCGCTCTGATTAATAAACTCCAGCCGTTGATCCTTCGAGGATCCCCCATTGTCCTTTCTCGTCATCGCCGTCTTTAGAATTTTTTTTACAGCAGAAGCGCCCTGCTGCTCCTCATAAAATGCCTCGAGATACGCTTCACAGGTCCCTTTCGCAAGGCCCTGCTTCTTCACCTGGCCGGACTCTAACCAAAGGGCACGATCGCATAAATTGTTTACGGCGGCCGTATCATGACTCACAAAGACAAGCGTTCCGGTTTCTTTGAACTTCCTTAAATAGCGCATGCACTTTTGCATAAAGAAGGCATCGCCTACGGCCAGGGCCTCGTCAATCACAAGAATATCGGCCTGAATATTCGCGATCATCGCGAAGGCCAATCTCATCGTCATGCCGCTGGAATAGGTTTTAACCGGTTGTTGTATAAAATCCCCAATGTCGGCAAAACCGGCAATGGTGTCAAAGCGCTCATCAATTTGACGCTTTGATAAACCAAGCACCGTGCCATTCATGTAAACATTTTCAATCCCGGTAAACTCCGGATTGAACCCGCTGCCTAACTCGAGCAGACCCGCCACCTTGCCGCACACCGCCACATCTCCAGTCGTGGGTGCAAGTGTCCCGGCGATGATCTGCAGTAAGGTGCTTTTACCAGACCCATTACGCCCGATAATGCCGAAACATTCGCCGCGTTTCACTTCAAAGGAAATATCCCTCAAGGCCCAAAATTCTTTATAGAATTTTTTTTGGCCGCGCCAAAGCATCTGTAACAGCCGGTGCTGCGGGGCCTCGTAAATCTCGTAGCATTTGCAAACGTGCTCGACCCGGATCAAAGTCTCAGAGGACATCCGCGAACCCTCTTTTGGTTTTCATAAACCAGGAATACCCAAGCTGAAAAATGATTAAAGAAAGCAAAGTGACCTCCGCAAGACTGCGCCAGTTCGGCCATTGATTATAAATCAAAACAGCGCGCGCCGATTGTACAAGAATCGCCAATGGATTCAAAAGCAAGATGCGTCGAAAAGCCGTTGGAACCATTTCAATAGGGTAAAAAATAGGGGTTAAAAAAATCCAACTTTGTAATAACAATCCGATCACATGCGATAGGTCTCTGGTATAGACACCCAGCGAAGCGACCAGCCATGAAACGCCGCAACTCAACAGAAGAAGAGGTGCGAAAACCAGGGGTAGACACATAAGACATAGCGCGGGCTTATGCAGAAAAAGGCCGGTGCAGCTGATGAGGACACCAAACCATAGCAGACCTAAAAAAGCGGCACTTAATACCAGCGCGACCGGAAGAACCTCCAGCGGGAAAACGACTTTCTTGACGTAATTGACATTGCTGGTCACCACACTCACGGAACTCATCACGCTTTCCGAAAAGATATTAAACAGCGCCAAACCGCAAAACAGAATGAGCGAAAAAGCTATTTTTGAATCGCCAAAATCCGCCCCCCAATGGGCCTTAAAAATAACACTGAAAAAAAAAGTATAAACCGCCAATAGAAAGAGCGGTGTGACAACCGCCCACACCAAGCCTATCACACTGCCTTTATAACGCCCCTCAATGTTGCGCTGCACCAAATGAAACAGCAAGTCCCGCTTTGCCCAAAGGCTGGCGAATGTCGTGAAAGGGTTAAAGCCATTTAAAAACGGCAAACTTCGCGCCATGCAATTTTCCTGCCGGGATTGACTCCCGTAGTCACAGCTGGGGGTTTCTACGCGCAGAAGCAATTTTACATTCATCTACGGGACACAATATAGCAGAAAATCCAGGGGACGTGAATGGAACTAAAGAATAGCGGCAAGCGACATTAGGAAATTTTGCGGGTTTGTTTAAAGACGAGGCTGAATGCGGGATCCCGCCATGTTTTTGAAGCCGTTATGCATTCTTGAGCGCTTTTTGCACCAAAGCCGCCGCCGTTAGACTCATGGGAATTTGAAGGGCGGCCTGATGGCCCTCATCGGACATTTTTTTCCAGGTTTTTTGAATGATCAAAACCATTTTTTCCTCATCGTGCTGCTTTGAAAAATCAGCGAAATAATTTTCAAGAAAAACCAGGCAAATCACATCCTCCAAAAGCTGCATGTCGGGGTTGGTTTTAAGATTTTGTTTGCGCAGCAGCGCCTGGACTTTTTGGATCACTGCTTCATCATAGCCTGCCTCGGCGAGAATACTCCCGGCTTTTTCAGCATGAAAATCATAAAGACCGGTCCGCCATTTTAAATAGCCGGCGCGATCCATCGGGTATTGCGCGCGCGGGATCTCCCAGCGCCGCAGGTGCTGAGCGCGTGCCGCCAGCCGCAAAAATTCAGGCGCAGCGGGCCGCAATTTTTCAAGCCATGCGTTCATTCGCATCCCATACAAAAGTTCCTTGGGATACTCTTTGCCCTGATAAATTTCTTTGTTCGGGTCTTCGGCATTGGCCCGGTCAAAGGCCGCAATCGCGGTTTCAAACAAGGCCGACGACATCTTTTGTTTTTCCCCTGAATTATATGGAATTTTTGCTCATCCAGATCTCAAGTTCATATTCGACGAAGGCCCATTCTGGATTGGCCTCAGTATCTCTTAACTCGCGTAGCAAATCCATAAAAACAGACTTATCCTGCCGATTGAACTCAAAATAGGTAAGAAAATCATAATCCAGGGCCGGGACTGTTTCCAAATAACGCGAGTGGTAGAGCTTGCGATAAATTTTAGCAGCGTAATCGCTGCCCATGGAAAAATGATTTTTCAAGCCGGCCCTTTTTTCAAAATGAATTTGGCGTTCCTCTTGCGACAGGGCCCACCACGTCGTCGATTTCCTGATGGGAATCAAAACCGCCAGCGTTGTTTCCGAGGACGGGTAAATCGCGGCAGACTTTTTTTGAAGTTCGCTCCGCGCGGAAGCTCCGGTGTAGTGCAGCTGCCGCACCGTACCTTTGAACAACGCCGCGGAACTTCCTGCCGGCAACGCAGCTGGCGATTCCACACGCAGCATCCATTGCCCGCTCGGGACCTGAACGCGGCTTTGCCCCGTAACCCGGCGCACGTCTAAAATTTGATAGAAATCGCGGCTGCTTTCGGAAGCGGCGTATTCATTGACAAGGACATCACGATTTGCGTCTGTAAAAAAATAAACCCAGGTGCCCGGGGCGGTCAAGGACGAGTGCATCTTTTTTCCTCCGTAATTACGCAGGCTCTGCCGCAAGCGGAACCGGCAGGATTTTTAGCGCTTCTTGCGCGGGCGAAACGAATGGCTGCTTTTTGACGCCGTCTTCCAGGAACCCGATCAGGCGAGCGCGCTGTTGATAATATTGCGGGTGCTGC
>JAHFHB010000195.1 GCA_023247135.1 Candidatus Omnitrophota bacterium | reverse complement strand
CGCCAACCAGGGCTATGATATCTCCAAGATCCAAAAAGTTCCTCAGCGAGAGCGGGCATGAGGCAAAAATGTTATACATCCCCCCTGCAAAACGTCTGAAGCGTCTGCGGCTTATCACCATCTTTGTGGTAGCGGTTTTCTTTGCGGGGGTCTACGGACAAGACTGCTACTGGAAATATCGCTTGAGCCGCGGCGAGATTGCGGAGGGGCGAATTACGGCGTTTGCCCGCACATCGGGCCGGCGGTCTTCAGGCTGGCGGGGCTGGTTTGAGAAGAAGCCAGCCAATGATCTTAAGGTGAGCTACACGTTTCTGGATAAAGACGGAATCTCGTGGGATGGGGAGCAGTCCATGGATAAAGCGGCCTATACGTTTTTGATCGAACATCCCAGGCAGCTGCGTGTTCGCTACCTCGGAACAGACCCCAAAACCAGCCGGATTGAAGTAAGCTAACCCAGTCATAAGTCTTTGTGCGTTTAAGAGGCGGGAAGTTCTCTGCCGCGAGTTCCGCAGGCTCGCAGAGCCGAGGACTGTTTGAGCGCCGGAGAAGCTTCCGCCTCGCCGGAGTGCCGCAAAGACTTATGGCTGGTGCTGTTTTAGTATGCGTGGGGGGCTATGTTTGGAGTTTGCACGGAATTTACTCTGCCGTTGCGGAGTCTAAAGTTTTTTCTGTTAGAATCCGATCTCAATAACCGTGTTCAATCAAATTTCAAAAAAAATCAGAAAGAAAATTGATTTCGATTTGCAATAACTTAGAATGCGAGTATAATTCAAATAGAGCCCTTGTAGTTGCTGCAAAAAGCAAATAGTTTTTTCAATCTTTGTATTGGTGGCACATGAAATCCGCAGCCAAAAGATATGAATAAGGGATCCAGATTTACCCTTGCCGCTTTGCTTTTGATTCTTTCCTCGACGTTTGCCATTGCGAATCCGCTCTTCTCCGTTTTACCCCCCTTGCAGCAGTCTGAAGCGTATGTCCAGTTTTCAAAGCGGCCCATTTCTGAACTCTCCAAGCTTTTTTGCTTGATTAGCCGCTTCAAAGTTTGTGACGTCGACATCGATTACGGGGGCGGACGTTATAACACACGCTATGCCGCGCCGCTGGTGGCGATGTTTTTGACCACGCATTACAAAAAAGGCCAGTCGGCTAAAGAGTGGATTCTTTCGTACTGCCACCGTACGATTCCAAGCGGAAAGCTGATCTGGGCCATTCTGCCCGATGGCAGTAAGCATCTCGCCAGTGATGTTCTCCTCCAAGAGCTGGATGAACTTGAGAAGAGCCCGCCCGCAAGTCTCCGCGATTAACTTATTGATTTTCAAGGGGTTAGGGGTATGATTTTGTCGTCCCTGTTCCTGTAACGTCGCAGAGTTTTAACCCCCGGAATTTTTTTGGAAAAAGAACACAGAATTCTTAAGTCCGTTGCGTCTATCGGGATCGTCACGGCTTGCAGCCGCGTTTTCGGGTACGTTCGCGACGCTGTTTTAGCCTGGGCGCTGGGCGCCACCCTCAGCATGGATGCCTTCTCCGTCGCTTACCGCCTGGCGAATCTGTTCCGCCGGCTTGTGGGCGAGGGGGCCATGAGCGCGGCCTTTGTGCCGGTCTTCATCCAATACCGCAAGGAAAATTCCGAAGCCGAACTGTGGGAATTCGCCCGCAAGTTTTTTTATACGCTGGCCCTGATTTCAGGCGCAATCGTGGTGCTGGAGGTGATGTTCGCGCCCTTCATTGTGCGCATCATGGCCCCGGGTTTTCTCGGCGTTCCGGGTAAAATGGAATTGACGATTCTCTTAACCCGCATCATGGCGCCTTACCTTGTGTTTGTTTCGCTGACCGCACTTGTGATGGGCGTTTTGAATTCTCTGGGTTCTTTCACCGTGCCCGCGGCCGGGCCCATCTTTTTCAATGTGGCGGTGATTGTTTCCGCCGTGGCTTCGTCCTTTCTCATGCGCGATCCGGTGACCGGCATTGCGGCAGGAGTCCTGCTCGGAGGGGTTTTTCAATTTGCCTGCCAGCTTCCGGTTGTGGCTCGCCACGGCATGAACTTCAAAATCGGCTTCTCCTTCAGCCATCCGGCGATCCGCAAAACAGGATTATTGCTGGCACCCAGTATTTTTGCGATCGGCATCGTGCAGATTAATCTGCTGGTGGATTCCCTGCTGGCGTCCTTTCTGCGCGAGGGCAGTGTTTCACAGATTTACTACGCCGACCGCATCGTGGAGCTGGTGCTGGGAATCTTCACCGTTTCCCTGGCGACGGTGGCCCTGCCGGAAATGTCGCGCTCCGTGGCTGAAAAAAAAATCGGTGATCTGAAGGAGACCGTGCTTTTTTCGCTGCGCACCACGGCTTTTGTGGCGATTCCGGCGACGATGGGACTCTTTTTTCTGGCGGAGCCGATCGTGCATGTACTTTTCGAACGCGGCCGGTTTTCCAGTCTCGATACGGACCGGACGGCGCTGACGCTGGCGTTTCTCTGCCTGGGCTTATTTTTCACGGCCGCCGTGCGATTTTTGGTCTCGGCTTTTTACGCGTTTCAGGACACGCGCACCCCCGTAAAGATCGCATTCATCGCGCTCATGGTTAACGCCACGCTGGATTTTATCTTGATGCATCCGCTCAAGCAGGCGGGGCTTGCGCTTTCGACCTCGATCACGAGTGCCTTGAGTTTTACCCAGCTGCTGATTCAGCTTGAGAAAAAGTGCGGGGCATTTGAATGGGGGCAAATGCGCCGCGGCCTGGTGAAAATGACCGGCGCTTCCCTAGTGATGAGTGCGGCTTGCTGGGGCATTCTTAAACTTTCACATTACAGTCCGGCGCAATCAATTCTGTGGAAAGCGTTTTGCCTGGGGGCTTCCATTGGCGGGGGGGTGCTGGTGTACCTGGCCATGATGGCTCTTTTTGGAGCCGACGAGCTGAAGTTTTTTTTAAAGCAAAAAGTGATTCCGTCCAAACTTTAATTGACAGCCAGTAAGGCTTTGTTGAATTCTGTTGAGGTGGGAAGCTTCTCCGACGCTCAGACAGTCCTCGGCCTCCGGCGCGCGAATACGGGATTGTCAAAATCCCGAAAGCCTGCCGGAGGCAGTGGGCCTCCGGCGTGCGAATACGGGATTGTCAAAATCCCGAAAGCCTGCCGGAGGCAGTGGGCCTCCGGCCTGCGGAACTCGCGGCGGAGAACGTCCCACCTCTTTAGCAGCATAAAGACTTATGCGCATTAGCGGGGTATCGATTGACTTCTGAGGATCAGAATTTCCCAGTGCCCGGAAAAAGTAAAAGCTGGTTTTGGCGGCTGGCGCTGCTTTTTTCCGCCATTTACTTCTTTTCTCAAAACGGCCTTGGGGCCCTGCCAAACCTGCCGCTGCAATTTCTGCTCAAAAACAAAATGAAGCTGGATCCTTCTCAACTGGCGTATTTTCAGGCGGTCACGCTGATAGCCTGGGTGATTAAGCCGCTTTGGGGATTCATTTCTGATTCTTTTCCGCTTTTCGGTTCGCGCCGCAAGTCGTATTTAATTTTGAGCTCGCTTTTGGCCGGAGCGAGCTGGCTGGCGCTGGCCTGGGCGCATGACAATTATGGGACCGTTTTGATCGTGATTTCGACCGGCACCCTGGCATACGCTTTTCAGGATGTGGTGACCGACGGGCTCATGATTGAAACGGGTAAGCCTTATGATTTGACCGGGAAATTCCAGTCGATTCAGTGGTCGGCGGTTTATGCCGCCATGGTGATCACCGCTTTTTGCGGCGGGTACGTGGCCGATTTGACCCAGCACGGCAAACTTTCTTATCAGGTTGTTTTTGCGGGGACCGCGGTTTTTCCGGCGATCACCGCAGTGCTGGTCTTTTTCTGTGCGCCCCAAGAGACGCCGCGGGTGGTTTCGGAAGCGGGCAGTGAGCTCAAGGATTTGTTCCGGCATAAGAATATCTGGATTTTAGCGGGCTTTCTTTTTTTCTGGAATTTCTCGCCTTCTTTTGGCGCACCTTTTTTTTACTACTCCGTAGATACGCTGAAATTCAACGGAACTTTTCTAGGAGCTTTGCAGGGCGCGGCCAGCGCGGCTGGGCTGCTGGGCAGCATGCTTTACGGAAAATATATCGAGCAGATCTCGACGCGCCGTTTTTTGATTTTTGCGGTCTTTTTTGGAATAGGCGCCATTCTTTTCAATTTTGTCTTTTTTATTCCGGCTGTGATTCAAAAGGGCGCTCTTTTAAAAGGCCTCGCCCTGGGGTCTAATTTTATTTTCGGCATGCTCAGCACCTGGATTTTTCTGACCCTGCTCAATCTGGCTGCCAAAGTTTCGCCGCAGTTTGCCGGAGGGACGGCCTTTGCGCTCCTGATGTCTTTTTATAATCTCGGATTGATGGGTTCCAGCGCGCTTGGGGGCCTGTTTTTTCCGGCGGTGGGATTGAAACCGCTGATTTTAATCTCGGCGCTATTCTCGCTTCTGGCCCTGCTTTTTATGCCGTTTCTCCCGATAGCGGAGCCGCTCACGGCGTTTGAAATCAAAATCCGGATGTTTTTGAAAAAAATCTCATCGTTTTTTTGTAAAGTTGGGTTAAA
>JAHFHB010000194.1 GCA_023247135.1 Candidatus Omnitrophota bacterium | reverse complement strand
GACTTTTTATGGGAAAGCGCTCGCGTCCGCCATCAGTCTTGAGCTTCTGAAAGTTGAAATTCCTGCGGCTTTGAAATTCTTTCCCATGATCGATTCTGGCATCAACGCTTTACTTGAACAAACCGGAATCCAGGTGCGCAGTCATGTGTTTGAAACGATCGCGCATTTTATCGAGGTCACGCTGCTCGGACTTTTCGGCAATGCCTGGAGCTGGCTCATGGTGACCCAGATTAACTTGCCGGATACACCGGAAAATCTTTTGCGCGAGGGCGTTTCGAAATGGAGCGGAAATGTTTTCGACAAGCCGGTTGAGGATGCTCGTCTCAAGCAGCTCGATGATCTGAAAAAAATCCTGGAACCCGCCTCGCCGGAACAGCGGGCGAATGAAAAAGAATCGTGGGAAATTCGTAATCATCAGACTCAACGGGAATCCGATTTTCATGTGGTGACGGATCCGAAGACGCTTGAACCGGTTGCGACCGAATACACAGTCAGCCGTCATGGGCATCAAGTCATGATGGATATTTATCCGGGAGAACACGGCAAGGATCAACCCGCTTTGCCGCATACGCGCCGTGTGATCGAGGCGGATGAACATGGCAGCCGCGTGGTTTATGAGTGGCAGCGCGACGCCGCGGGCAAAACCGGCATCTCGATTCTGAATGACTACGACAGCCAGGGGCACCTCAGCCGCCGCACGGTTTATGCGGGCGAACACGCAAAGCAGCCCGGGGGACAGGCACCGCTCAGTCTTGCGTTTTACGGTGAAAAAGGTTTTGAGTCCGCACGCGTCGAAAAAATCACTACGGATGGCAAAGGCGCGACCACGGCGGAAATCTTACTGCGAGAAGCGCTGGATGGCGGCAAAGTGCGTGTGTTTAATTTTTCGGGTGCGGCCATCACGGATTTCTCGAAAGCTCCCGCAAAGCCGGCGGGCATTGCGTACCGCGAGCTGGTTCTCAATCAGGAAGGCGTGCCTGAAGAAGCCATTCAGTACCGCGCCAACGGAAACTTTGAAAAAAGTGAAACGTATAAAAACGGGCTGCTGCAGAAGCGCTATGAATTTGCCGAGCAGGGCTTTGCCGTGGTCAGCGAGGACTTTGCCTATAACGAGGCCGGACAGCTGCTGCAGAAGGACCGCTTTATGCGTGCGGTCACTGCGCAGGGCCGTCCGGACGCGCAGGGTTTTCAGAAAACCGAGACTTCTTTCTTTGATGAAATGGGCCGGGAAACGCGCCGCTGGCAGTATCCCGATCCTCGCCGCACGCGGGCGAAAGGACTGACGATTTTCTTCGCGGGTGAAAAAGGCGAGCAGCCTCAGAGTTTTCCCGGATTGCTTGAAAAAATGCCAGAGGGCGCCGCGGGTCCGCAGTCCGCAGCGCCTAAACCCGCACCTGAGGCGGCGGTACCTTCGACAGCCCAAACCGACGCGGCGCCAGGGCTTTTCGGCGATTTCCTTTCGTACTTTAAAGGCTTCCAGGAACCGGGTGAAATTTTTGGCGCGGCGGCACCGCGTACAGAACTTTCGCTTGAAAATGCAATCGCGATGGACGGCACTCCGCAGGAAGTCCTGAAACTTTTAGCTCAGGTTCCCGGCGGCAATGGAGGCCCAGCGGCTGGAGAGGGACCCTCCTCGGGCGAACCGCTGCGGGGCCCAAAACTGCCAATGCCACCTGAGCCAGCTCAGGAAGTTCGTCAGTCACCACCGCGGAATCAGCAGGGATTTTCTCCCGTGGATATGCGCAAAGCTTTTCCAGGATTGAAATACTTGCCGGAGCAGGGTTCTAATCTGGCGCCGATTCAGGAGCGTGAAAAACCGGCGACGCCCAAAACCGAACCGCGTGTGGAGCCGGCTGCCGGGGAAGTGCGGGCGCGTCTTGAACGCGAGGCCCGCAGTTTTTTTGTTGAGTACATGGAATTCAATGTCAGCAGTCAGGTTAATTATTTTCGGGCGGGCAAGCAGGCGCCGGATGTCAAAAATGTGGTGGAACAGGAATTGCACGACTTTGCCAATGCGGGAACGACATCACTCAGCAATCTTTTAACGTCTCATTTTCGTGGAGCTTACCTCAAGCTGGCGCCGCAGTTTCCTGAAAACAGGACGCCGGCCCAGGAAAACGACTTGCGTACTCGAGCGCTGCAACTGACGCTCAGTACGCTCACCGGGGAATCCTCTCTGCCGGAGATCCCCGGTAACCTTACCTTTCTCCAGTCCTGGTGGGTGGAGAAAATGCAGACTGCGGCCGAGGATCTGCGCAATGCCAAAGATCAGCAGGCCGCGCAGAAAATCGGACAGATCAACGCGTTTCTTCAGCAGAAACGCGCGAGCTGGAATGCGGATCTGAAAGCACTCTTGAACGGCATGCTGGCGCCGATCGTGAAAGTGGACGAAGGGGCCCTGAAACAAATTGAAGACCGCGTGAAACCGCGTGAGCAGGCCCAAGAGCGCCCGCAAGCCCAGGAGCAAAAACTGTCAGCCGCTCCGATCCAGATGACGCCGCAAAATGGAGCTGTTTTCTTCGGAGAATCCACGGCGCCGGGCGGCAAGGGTTATGACTTTCTCATTAAGGAAACGCCCAGCGGCAAAGGAATCGGTCTGCTGGAAGCCTCTCGCGGCCGTCCGACGCTGGTGGTCATCATGCCGCTTTCGTCGCCGGTGCCTGGCGAAAATGGCGCGGATGAACGTTTAGCGGACATTCAAAAAACGTGGGACGCTTACCGCGAGCAGGGACTGCAGGTTGTGATTGTGCGGCCCCGCAATCCTGCTATCACGCCGCAGGAACAGGCTGGGTACGCGGCCCAAATGAATGAAACGATCCGCCAAAGCGGCATCACGATTCCCGTCGTGTATGACCAGAACGGAAGCATCGAAGCGGCTTACCGGGCGCAAAATTTTACGGATGAAAGCGGCCGTGACCTTTGGGGGAAGGACGCGCGTAAACGCACCCTGGCGCGGGCCTGGTTCCTGAATATTACGGAAGATAATCCGGAGGGGAAATGGCTGGTGAGCAAGGCGCCCGCGGAAGCGGGCAAGCCGCTGCCGCTCATTCCAGGAACGGAGATGATCGAAGCGGCACTGAAGGCCGCGCAAAAACGCAGTCCTGCCGTCAAACCCTTGCCGGAGACTCCGCTGCCGGTTCCGCCTGAACCAGGCCGGGAGCCGGAACTGCGCGGCCCGAAACTGGAAGGGCCGATTGCCGTGCGCGCTACGGATCCAAAATTTGAAATGGTATTGCTTAAAAAAGGCGGCGAGCGCCAGGAACAGCTTTACCGCGCGGCTTTGGTGCAGTATGTCGCGGCGCACCCTGAACTTCGCGGCGATGCCAACCGGATGCCGCGCGATGTACGCGATGAATTGATCAATCGCGTCACCGATCAGGCCATGCGTGAACTGGCAGATCATCCCGAGCGTTTCGGCCTTCCGAAAGAAGCGATCCGGCGTGTGACCGGTCCGGCGGCGATTTCCTTCAGCGAAGTTCTGGAGCGTTCGATTCGAAATGGCTGGTTGGGCCACGTCGCCAACGCGGCTGAGATCATGCACTGGCAGAACGAAGAGGATTACGCCCAGTACCGGCTGAAAACGAGTCTGGTGTTCAGCGCAGGTGTCGGTGCCGGCTTTGGCCAGGACGGCTTTGGCTTTGGCCCGCAATTCGGCATCGGCCTCAAATTTAAAACGGCCACCATCGCACCGTCGCGTGAAGCGCTGGCGGGGCTGGCGCCGGTACGGATTCTCTACGGCGAACTCACCAAAGATGCCGCATTTGTCAACCATGTGCAGGGGCTGGTCACGCTTTTCCTGCAATATCAGGCCGCTGACAAAATGGAAGGTTTGACGGCGGAAAGATTAAAAAGCGACGGCATTATCGTAGACGAGATCATTAAAGATGGCCGCGGTCTGGCCTACGACGACACGGCCCTTGCGTATTGGCAGGACCGCCTGAATCCAATCAAACAGTTTAATTTTGCACGGGCTTCCAAGGAACGCATTCTGAATGAAATAAAAAAATTGACAGGACTTCCGCGCGGCGCCGAGATCACGCTGGCGATTCCTAAAGACATGGCGGCGCCGCAGGGCGGCAATCTGACGGATCAGGCGCAGGGTGTGATCAAAGCCGTGGAAGGCGAAGATAATATTCAAAAAGCGCGCGACATTCTTAAGGCGACGCGCGATCAGAAAGTGGTCGTCACGGATAACGGTATTTATATCAACATGGACTTGGCCGGCCAGCCCGGCTCGCGGGAAAGCGTGGCTTCCGCCATGGAGCTGGTGACGCGGCTTTCCAGCTCCTCGGCGTTTTGGAAAAACGTAGACGGTATTTTAAAAAGCAAGGGCTTCCCGCAGGGCGTGGATCCGATGGGTTATGTGATGCAGACCGCCAAGGCCGCGCTGCAAAATCAAAACGCGCAATACAAGGCCTCCTGGGGGGAACGCCACCGTTACGACGAATTCTCAATTGGTTTCCCATTCTTTTTCAGTTTTGCCCAGCAGGTGTTTTATGACAAGGGACTGCTGTGGTCACTGGGATTTTTTGATGCCAAGAAAGAATTGATCAATCAGGCCGAGCTTGAACGTGAGTTGGATCTCGG
>JAHFHB010000193.1 GCA_023247135.1 Candidatus Omnitrophota bacterium | reverse complement strand
TGTCTCGCCGGATTGTCCCTTGGCCGCAAGTTTTGAAACCACGTTGAATTCCCCGTGAAAAACATCTTGAACCAGATGATGCGTACTGGAAAGCCCGATGCCCATACTGCCAAGTTTGAGGGAAGTAAAAGACACACCGTCATTAGCCTTCGCGGTCTGCTCAGCCGTCATGCCGGGGCCATTGTCGCTGACCACGATGCGGAAGGAAGACTTGTTGCCTTCAGGACCCGGCTGAATACTCACCGTAATTTTGGGGACATAATCCGCCTCAGCTCCCAGGTCTTTTTGCAGCTGCTGAATCGCTTCACGCGCATTGCGGGTCAAGTTGATCAGAATCTCAATCAAGGTTTTTTGCAGGATTTCAACGCGAGTTTTTTTCAGCGCCGGGTTCAATTCAAAATGAACGAGCCCTTCCCCTTCAGGCGCGACAAGCCTTGAGGCTTTCTTTAAAAAAGCATCGAGCGTGACTTCATGAAAAAAATCGTCTTTGAGCCCCAGCCAGTCGGCGGCCGCTTCCTGAATAAAAAGGGCCGTGCTCCTGAGAGACTCCACATCGGTTTCAGGGATCTTGCCGTTCAGGTTGAACAGTGTTTGATCAATCTGCGGCGTCGAAAACGCCTCATAGATTTTACGAACCAAATCCATCGATTCACGAATACTTTTTTGCGCACGAAAATTTTCAAGCTGCGCGAGTTCTTTGTAAAAAGCCGGCGCCTTTTCAAAAAAACCCCCGGCCTCTTTCCTCAGGTTCTTGCCGCTGCGCGATTCGATCGATTCCGTGAATAACCCGGTCAGCGTGCCGAGCACTCCCTTGAGCTGATGCAGGACAAAACGGCTGTTGAGCTGGCGGGTGACGAGCGCAACCGCCGGCTGCCCATCCAGCTCAACCCTCTCAAGGCTGTGCTGAAGCCCAAAGTTTTCGTGCAGCTGCCCAGCGTCTGTCGCATGAACAGCCTCGCCTTCAAGCAGACTATCCAAGTCAACTTCAGTACCGCCGGCAATCTGCGGCAGACTGGCGTATTCTCTCAAAATGCGAATGAGCGTGGCCGCAGGTTCCGTTCCGGTCACTTCAGAAAGCGCTTGTCCTGGAAAAATCCTTAAAAGGTTTTTCCGCATCTGTTGCGCCAAAGCCAGCAGCGTGAGGCGGTCCTGAACCACGGACTGCATGTAAAGATCTCCGTTCGGCACCTGAATTTTCGCCGAAAACTCCAGCATCAGGCGCATCAGCATGGCTTTTTTGACGGGGTCCGCATACTCACGGCTTAGATCCGGAAACTGAATCACGTTCGGCAAAACAGTGAAGGTTACATCCAGCTGCGTTGTGGCATGCACAAGTCTCAGGGTCACATCCGGGGTCTTTCCAAAAGCGTCCGGCAAAACACCCTCAGGCAAACTGATTTTAAACGTCACTCCGTTTTTATCTTTCAGCTCCCGGCCCAGCAGGCCCGTAATGCTTTTGATGATTTCTGCACGATTTTTGTCTTCCTGCTCAACCGAGAACGGCCGGATCACCGGCGGCTCTACGGCTGCTTGCGGCACGGCAGCTGCCAAGCCGCCCAGACGCATTTCGCTCATTGCAAGTACGGCAAGTGAGATCGCCGGATTCAAAACGCTTGCGCTATCGGGGCCGGAAGAAACCGCTGCGGCCGCAGAAGTACCGGACTTGAGAAGCTGAAGGATGTTAGACGCTTGAAAGCGGCCCTCTCGATCAAGTTTGCGCAGACCGTCGAAGAACTTTTCCAGTTTCGAGAGTCGGTCTTGGCTCGCAGATTCCGGCTTGTCTGATTTCTCATCGAGAAAACGTGTGTAATCTCCGGCTTTTTCAATACGGCCTGCACGCGCAAGATCGCGAATGAGTTGATCGCGCCAGTCTTTGAGCAGTCGCAGATTATGATCTGGGGAGGACAGGGCGGGGGCCAGAAGTTGATCGCGGGTATAGCGCACAAACGGCTCATACAAGTTGACGCGCCCCTTCTCGACCTTGAAATAATTTTTCCACGAAACGTCGCCCTGCATGTGAGCGCGGTAATTGGACGTTTCCGGCAAACGTTCAATGCGCGGCATCACGAGCGCATACGCCATGCCTGCCGCTTTGAAACGTTCCATGAGTCCCTGCGCGTGAAAACCACCGGCAATCATCACCAGAGCTTCGCCCGGCTTCGCGCGCGCTTTGAGTTTTTCAAAAAAAACGCGGTCGCGCTGCTCAGCGTTTTGGTAGAACTCGATTTGGGCCTCGAGCACAGCTTTAAGTTCCGAGATTGCTTCGTCGGCTTCGCCTCCTCGCAATGACGATGCCTCCACTTGCATCGCTTTGCGGTACTGGCGAATGGGCGCCGGTGCTCGCAATGACGATGGAAAAGAAGCGGGCTCTGCCCCGTCCGTCATTGCGAGGAGCGATTTTTGCGACGAAGCAATCTCCGGTTCCGCTTGCCGCTGCACCCTATCCGCCTTGATTTCATCCCACTCTTCGCGAGATAGTTCGAGTTTGGCGAGTTTCTTCAGCAGTAAAAGCTCATGGGTCTCGCGGTCAAGCCGGCGCAGCTCATCGCTTGCAAACAAAGATTCTTTAACGCTCTGCGCGTACGTTTCCAGAGTTTTATAAAATTTCGTGCCTTCGATATCCCGCAGCCGTTTCTGACTCTGCGCTCCGCGCAACAGCGCCGGCGACATGGAGATCTCGATTTTTTCGCGAGCGGCGATTTCTTTCAGCGTGAGGGCGAACTGTTCGGCGTGAATTTCGCCGGTCTGAAATCCCTGCTGCTTTTCGTTAAAAAGCCGTCGGTTTTCTGGTGTCAAGCGCTCCAGCCTGGACTTAAAATCCTTTGCGATTTGACGCACTTCCTTTTCCAAATCTGCAGACGCATTCCCCTGCTTCGCTGTTTCCGCGAGAAAAAGCGCAATCTCGGAACCGGATTCGGGGACCTTCACCGCCGCCAAAACATTTAAAAACTCAGGCAGGTCTTTTTGATTGTCGCGAAACTGCGCTTCAGCCAGATCCACAGTCAGGAGCGCTTTGGAGTATTTTTGTTTTTTGACGCCCTCGAGCTTCACGGCTTGCTCATTGATCCGGGCCAGGCTGGCTTCCTGCACCGCCATGCCCTTGAGGTAAAGCTCCAGCCCCTGTTCGTAAAGCTTCCAGTCCTCCACGCCAAAATAATCGGGCTCTATGGCAACAGAACCGGTTTTTGTATTCACACCCATCAGAGCCGCCGCCACGCTGCCGGTGAGTTCCCCCCGGTCCATGTAGCCCCGCAGAACTTTGGCGAGCATGCGTTTGTCGGGAAAACTCGTGAACATTTGCGGGTCAAGTTTCGCCGCCGCGCCTTCAACGGCAACCTGGCGTACGCCGTATTTTTTTTGGAAATACAGCAGGAGATGGCGGATGCTGCGCTGGGCATCGGGAACGGCGTGTGCGTCTTGAATCAGAATAATCTTCGGCGACGCGCCGGAAGGTTCGAAGATGTCTTCAATGTGGCCGAGATATTCGGACAATGTTAAATCTTTGAGCGACGAGAGCACGGCATTTTGAGCAACCGCTGTGGCCGCGGCGAAAACAAAATCGCTGTGCCCGAGACCCGTCAGAAAAAAGACAGGCACAAGCAGTCCAGCGACGCATGCACGCAGAGAAAATTTCCAGGACTTGCGCATAGTTTTGAAAGGCCCTCTACAATCTCCAACTTATTTTGAACACACGCACTTCCAGACAGGGCATGCTCCTGAACGGCACGCACGTAAAAAGCGCATAACCTATCACCTTATAAAAAGATAACATCTTTTAGCTCAAAATAAAGTGGCTTGGGCAAAAAAAATAAGGGGCTAGAATCGCTGTAACAATATATAAACAAATATGTTATGAAAATTATACTAGCGCCTGCTTCCACAAAAATTGACGTAAAACATGCTCTTTATTTCAGATGCAACTTCCTGTAGAATACCAATTCTTCTTTTGACCTAGCTGCGGCTCTAAGCCCTGCTTTCTATGAATTACGCTGGTGTAGCTCAGTGGTAGAGCGGCTGTTTTGTAAACAGCGGGTCGGGGGTTCAAATCCCTCCACCAGCTGCTTTTAAAACTGGCAAGATTCAGCATTTTCTCGGGGAGTTACCCAAGTGGCCAAAGGGGACAGACTGTAAATCTGTTGGCTAACGCCTTCAATGGTTCGAATCCATTACTCCCCACCATCAGCGACAACACAACCCTTTGTGACAGATTTATCTGTTGCAAAGGGTTGTTTATTTATTGCAGCTGATGGTGGCTTTTAAATTTTAACGGTAGGGTACAGGCATGCCTGTACCCTACGAATTTGGGCAACGCTGCAAATGACAAAAAATAGAAATTACGCGGATTGCGTGATGCGCTCGTAGGCCTGGAAGACGGCATTCATCGCTTCCGTCAGGCTGAGGGTGCGGTCGCTCATGCCACGGGCGGCGCGTGAACCCACAACCACAATGCCATACTGTTTGGCCAGTGCAACCGCGCCCATGAAGACCTGCTGAAGTACGCTGGCATCGGCACCTTGACTGAAGCTGCGGCCGGCGGCCACGAACACGCCGTCTTTGCTTTCCAGTTTTAACTTGGCAGCATGCCGGACTACCATGTCATCCAGCGTCC
>JAHFHB010000192.1 GCA_023247135.1 Candidatus Omnitrophota bacterium | reverse complement strand
CGCCTTTTGCAGGAACGTTTTCGTTTGGCGTCGGTCCAGAGCGTCAGCTTTCATGAACATGCGCTGGCAGTGAGCGCATGCGGGGCCCTGCTTTATTATTTGCGGGATCATCTGCACGGGGCGCTGGAACATCTGCAAATGCCCGGCCTGCTCGAAGCCCAGGATTTCATGGTGCTCGATCGCCAGACCCAGCGCAGTCTTGAGCTGGTGGCCTCGATGAACGGCGCCAAGAACGGCCCCACACTGCTTTCGACCGTGGATCGTACGCTGACCTCGATGGGCGCGCGCACGCTGTATCAATGGCTGACGCATCCCTTGCTGTCGATCCCCGAAATTCAGACACGGCAGGAGGCGGTGGGAGAAATGCTGCGGACGCCGGATTGGCTGCATGGCCTGCGCGGGCTCTTCAAGGGCGTCAAAGACATGGAACGCACCCTGAGCCGCCTCAATTACGGCGTGGCGCATGCGCGCGACCTGATTAATCTTAAAATTTTTCTGCTGCGTGTGCCGGAAGTGAAAAAATTTCTTGAGCGCACGAAGAGCGCGTTTTTTAAATCCGCCCATGACGAAATTAAACCTTTTCCCAAACTGCTCGGATTGATTGAACAGGCGATTGTCGAGGAACCGCCGCTGACGATTCGTGAAGGCGGATTGATCCGGGACGGGTATTCCAAAGAACTGGATGAGCTGCGCGAAATTTCAAAAAATGGCAAGAACTGGATTTTAGAATTTCAGCAGCGCGAAATCGAACGGACGGGAATCAAATCCCTGCGGGTGAAATATTCGGGGGTTTTCGGCTACACGCTTGAAATCAGCAAGGCCAACCTGCATCTGGTGCCACAAGATTATATCCGGCGCCAAACGCTGGCGAATGCGGAACGTTTTATCGTACCGGAGCTCAAAGCCTGGGACGAGAAAATCACAGGCGCTGAAGATAAAGTCAAAGCGCTGGAATATGAAATTTTCAATCAGGTGCGGTCCGTTGTGCTGTTAGAACTAACCGCACTGCAAAAAATGGCGCGCGCGATCGGGCGTCTGGATGCCCTGGCCTCCTTTGGCCTCGTGGCGCTTGAGCGCCGCTGGGTGGCGCCAATGCTGCTATCCTCTGGCGAGCTTGCGATCGAGGGCGGGCGCCATCCGGTTGTGGAAGTCATGCTGCCGGCGGGGCAATTTGTGGAAAACGACGTGCATCTAGACACCGGCGCAAATCAGCTGGTGGTTCTGACCGGGCCGAACATGGCCGGCAAATCGACTTATATCCGCCAAAGTGCGCTGCTTGTACTTCTGGCCCAAACCGGCTCTTACGTGCCTGCCAAGTCAGCGCGGATCGGGCTCGTCGACCGCATTTTTACGCGCATCGGCGCCTCCGATGATCTGGCGCGCGGTGAAAGTACTTTTATGGTGGAAATGGTCGAGACCGCGCACATTCTGCAAAAGGCCACGGCCAGGAGCCTGTTGATTCTTGATGAAGTCGGGCGCGGCACTTCCACATTCGACGGCGTCAGCATCGCCTGGGCGATTTGCGAGTATTTGACGTCAGGCACGGTCAAGCCGCGTACGCTGTTTGCCACGCATTATCACGAATTGACGCAGTTGGAAGAGCATTTCATGGGAATTAAAAATTACAACATCACCGTGCGCGAGACCCAAGACGGCATTGTGTTTTTGCGTAAAGTGGTGCGCGGGGGATCGGACCGCAGTTACGGTATTCATGTGGCACGGTTGGCCGGCATCCCAAAGGCCGTGACGGATCGCGCGGAAAAAATTCTACAGATTCTCGAAAGCGAAAACAGCGAAGCCACCCGCATTATTGAAGGGAAGGGTGGCGTCAAAAAAGAAGCGCAGGCGCCGAAGTTTTCTCAGGCCGAACATCCTGTCGTGGAAGACCTTAAAAAACTCAGCGTGGACGGACTGACTCCGCTTGAAGCGCTGAATAAACTCGCGCAGTGGAAGGCGAAACTCCATGGGTAAAATTCAGGTTCTGCCGGAAATCATTGCCAATAAAATCGCAGCCGGGGAAGTGATCGAGCGGCCGTCTTCCGTGGTCAAGGAGCTTGTGGAAAACGCGCTGGATGCAGGTGCTCGTTCGATAGAAATCACGGTGGAGCATGGCGGCAAAAGCCTGATTCGGATTGCGGATGACGGTTCCGGCATGAGCGCCGAAGATGCGGAACTGGCCTTTCAACGGCATGCCACGAGCAAAATTTATACCGCTGAAGACCTTGAGGCCATTGCTTCCTACGGCTTTCGCGGAGAAGCGCTAGCCAGTATTTCAGCCGTGTCGCGGGTTTGCCTGAAAACGCGGGCCCAGGGTGCGCCGCACGGGACCGAAGTTTCGATGGAGGGTGGGCGCATGAACGCCGTGCGTGAAACTCCTTGCCGTGAAGGCACGATCATTGAAGTGCGCGATCTTTTCTTTAACACGCCCGCGCGCAGAAAGTTTTTACGCACAGACACGACTGAACAAAGTCATATTACGGATGCAGTCAGCGATGTGGCCCTGGCTGTGCCGCAAATTGCTTTCACGCTCAAATCGGGCGCGCGCACACTGCTCGAACTCCCTCCGGCGGCGACGCTTATGGAGCGGGCCTCTGCGATTTTCGGCGAGGACCATGCCAAACATCTTGTGCCGCTTACCGGCGAGGGCGGACCGGTGAAAGTTTCCGGCCTTGTGGGTAAGCCTTACGTGGCACGTGCCAACAAAACAGGGCAGGTCTTTTTAGTGAATGGCCGCGTGGTGAAATCCTCCGGCCTGAGTTACGCTTTGCAGGATGGTTACCACGGCCTGTTGATGCACGGACAATATCCCGTGGCGGTGGTTTCCCTTGAGATCGATCCCGCACAGGTGGATGTAAACGTGCATCCCACCAAGCAGGAAGTCCGCATTTCCGGCGAACGCGAGGTGCGTTCCTTTTTTAAGCGCTGCGTGGCCGAAGCGCTGGAGCGTTCCGGTGATCTTGCACCCGATTTGCGCGTGAAGCCCGCCGCATTTCCCGGCAGTTCGCCCAAGCCCTGGCAGCCGTTTCTGGACGCAAAAACCGGAGAAGGTGCCAATGAGTTTGCCACACCCTCGCCGCTTGTGCGCGAAGCGGACAGTGAGGCGTTTATGCCGGCGGCCTCTGCGGCTCTCGAAGAGCCCATTTCGGTACGGGATGAATTTCACATCACGAAAGTCCTTGGCCAAATTCATCACACGTTTATTATTGCGGAAACCGAAGAAGGCTTTATCGTGGTAGATCAACACGCGGCGCATGAACGCGTGATGTTCGAGGCGCTGGTCGCGGAAATCCGCTCAGGCCATCCTAAGAAACAGGGGCTTTTGATGGACATGACGCTTGAACTCGATCCGCGTCAAATTGAAATTTTCAGAGACGCCCGGCCCGTGCTGGAAAAGCTGGGCTTTGACGCCGAAGAGTTCGGCGAAAAAACCATTGTGATTCGCGCCTATCCGGCCGTGCTCAAAGATCTGGATCCGGCGCAGGCGCTCAAACAGTTCCTCGAAGAAAAAGAGGAAGGGCGGATCACGGCATCTTTGGAGCACTGTGAGGAAGATGCGGCGGCGCTGATTGCTTGCAAGCGGCGCTCGGTCAAGGCGCATGATGTCATGACGCCTGTTTCCCAGAGCATGCTGCTCAAGCGTCTGGCGGCTTGCTCGAATCCGTTTCATTGCCCGCATGGGCGTCCGACTTTTTTCAAGACAACCTTTTTAGATTTAGAAAAACAATTTAAGCGTAAGTAAACCTAGAGACCGTTCGAGGCCTATTTCATAGCCCTCACCAAATCGCCCTTTCGCGGCCATCGGTTTTCACCCCCAAGGAGAAACACCGATGAATCTGCAAACCCAAACATCCCCTGAATTTAAAAGCATCCGTTTTTGGCCTGAAAAAGAAAGGCCGCGTGAGCGCTTGCTTGAACGCGGCCCTGGCGGACTTTCAGAGGCCGAGCTTGTGGCCATTCTGCTGGGGCATGGTACGCGCGGGCGCGATGCCGTCAGTCTGGCGCGCGACCTGATCGCGCAGTTTGGCGGCTTGCGTACGCTGTTTTCGGCCGGCGCATCGGAGCTTTGCCGCATCCGCGGCCTGGGCAAAGCCAAGGCGGCGGCAATTCTGGCAGCGGCCGAACTTTCACGCCGGGCTCTTTTGCAGAACGCCCTGAATAAAGATGTGATCCGTGAGCCTCAATCGGTGCTGGATTACCTGTACGGTTCTTTGCGCGACCGTAAAATTGAGATTTTTAAAGTGCTGTTTCTGAACAAAGCCAACTGTATGCTTACGGCGCTGGATCTCTTTCAGGGCACGGTGGATGAAGCGGCGGTGCATCCGCGTGAAATCGTCAAAGCGGCGCTTGAACACTTTGCCTCGGCCGTAATTTTGGTGCATAATCACCCCTCAGGCCGCATTGAACCCAGTCCTGAAGACAGGAAGATCACCGAGAAAATCGCAGCGGCCTGTGAAACCGTTTCCATTCGCGTGCTCGATCACATTATCATCGGGGACAACCGTTACTTCAGCTTTCGTGAAGCAGGGCTTCTTTAAAATGCAGCTAAGATTAAGATGAAACTGTATTTGATGCGGCATGGCGAGGCCATGCATCCGGCGAATGATCCATTGATGCGTCTCAGCCCC
>JAHFHB010000008.1 GCA_023247135.1 Candidatus Omnitrophota bacterium | reverse complement strand
GGGCCCGCGCCAAATCATGGGCTGGTCGGCCGGCACCAAAACTCCCATGGAAATCATCTTGAGCCCCTGGGCTTCGATCGGCAGAAGCTTTTCCTGCTCGTTCACAAGCGGCCGGGTTTGAGGCGCAACCCCAAGCATCAAAGGAACATTCGGCCCATAAATGTCGCCATCCATCAACCCGACGCGATTGCCTTTGGCGGCGAGTGCCAGTGCCAGGTTGACCGCCACCGTCGTTTTCCCCACGCCGCCTTTGCCGCTGGCGACTGCCACGGCGTGACGAATCCCTGGAACCACCGGACGCACAGGCGCTGCGGTCCCCGGCTGGCGGGATGGAGTAGAAATCTGAATGCGCAGTTTAACCTCAGGAAACGCGGCTGAAACCACCGCCGTCACGGTTTGTTTAAGCGCGTCGCGAAGTTCAGCGCTCGGAGTCGTCACTTCGAGGTGGATAAAAAAACCCGCCGCCGCATCGCCGGTGATTTCCTTGACCATGCCAAGCGACACAATGTCACGTTTAAGTTCAGGATCCTGAACTTTCTTCAAAATTTCCAGAATATCTTCCCGTTTCATCATGGAGCTCCTTGAAAATAAATCAGGCAGACTTGGCGATGTCAGGACCGCCCGCCTCAGCAGGCAGGCAGGCGCGTAAACGCGGTAAAATTTTCTCCAAAGCCGCACAAAGCGCCGTCACTTCTTCAGGCGAACTGCCGGCCCCGAGGCTGAAACGAACGGCCGAAAGCGCTTCTTGAGGCGCAAAACCCATGGCCGTCAGGACATGTGAAGGCTCCCGGGCCCCGCTCATGCACGCCGAGCCGCTTGAAGCCGCAATCCCTTCAGCGTCCAGGGCGTAAAGCAGCGCCTCCGCATCCACCCCGCCAAACAGCATCAAGCTCGTATTGGGCAGTCTCGGAGAAAGCGCTCCGACAACCCGCACGCCCTGATGCACAGTCACACGAGCTTCCAATTCGCCGCGCAGCGCATGCAGCCTTGCTATTTCAGATTCGAGATGTTGTGAGGCCAGCTCGGCCGCCTTGCCAAGCCCGGCGATACCTGCGACATTTTCCGTACCGGCGCGGCGCCCGCGCTCCTGCGAGCCCCCGGCAATCAGGGACTCAAACGGAACGCCCGGCCGGACATACAAGGCACCGACGCCTTTGGGCCCGTAAAATTTGTGGGCAGAAAGCGATAGAAAATCAATCGGAGAATCTTTAAGAACCAGTTTTTGTTTTCCCACCGATTGCACGGCATCCACATGGAATAAAATCCCGTGCTCGTGAATAAGTCCTGCGGCTTCCTGCACAGGAAATAAAATACCCGTCTCGTTATTCGCCGACATCAGCGAAACCAGCGCCACATCATCTGACAACTGCGCCTTCAGCTGCGCCAGATCGAGCCGCCCTTCGCCATCCACCTGAAGCATTTGAATTTCGTAGCCGTCTTTGGCCAACCGCTGCATCAGCCGCAAAACGCTGGAGTGCTCAATCGGGCTCGTGAGAATCTTGCGGCGCTTGCGGCTCCGGACCGCGGAATAAATCGCCGCGTTGTTGCTTTCCGTTCCGCCGCTGGTAAAAAAAACAGAATTTTCATCTGCCACCCCGAGAAGATGCGCCACGGCACGCCGGGCTTCGCGCAATGCCCGGCGCGGTTCCCGGGCGCTTTGGTGCAAACTCGAAGCGTTGGCGAAATGCTCCCTGAAAAAAGGGGTCATCGCCTCGATCACTTCCGGAGCCATCGGCCCGGTCGCGTTATAATCAAAATAGTGCTGCTTCATGATAAAAAGGGGGATGTCCTTCCCAAAGGGTACTGCACGGCGTGATTTCCAGCGGATAACCGTACGAAGGGCCGTCAGAGAGCCATTATGCCACGCAAAGGGGCAGCGCGAAAAGGAGAATTTCCGGGCAAACCACTAGGTTTTCTCCGGATCCCCTTCGCGGTTGTAGTACCGGGTGTAGGTGTGATAGTAGTACTTGGTGTAGCCGGTGTGACGTTCCTTGTCGACATCCATCATATTGAGAATCATACCGAGGATTTTAACCCCGGCTTTGTCCAAATGGGCCTGCGTATGGCGGATCAATTCAGCCGGCGTTTTCCCGGCGGCCACAACGAGAATGGTGTGGCCGATCAACCCTCCGACCACAAAACCGTCGCCGATTCCAGTCAAGGGCGGGCAATCCACGATGATGCGGTCATATTTCTGACGCGCCAGTTCCAGCAGTTTCACCATGCGCTCCGAACCCAAAATCTCGGCAGGATTCGGCGAGACAGGCCCGCTTGGAATCACAAATAAATTCTCAACGAAGGTCTCCTTCACCACCGCTTCCAGATCCAGGTTGCCCGTCAAATAATTCGTGAGCCCGGCATCGTTGTCGAGCCTGAACGCACGGTGCACCGTGGGCCGCCGCAGGTCGCAGTCAATCAAAAGCGTGCGGTTCCCGTCGCGGGCCAGCGACATGGCGATATTCTGCGACACAAATGATTTACCTTCATGCGGCACGCAGCTTGTGAGCATGAGATTTTTTAAGGCTTCAGGCGGCGCTGAAAAATTGATCGCGACCCGCAGATAACGGAAGGCTTCCGCAAGTTCAGACTTGCCCGCATCCGCGGACGTGGCATAGAGCATGGCCGATTCATGGGAACGCGCCTTGCCTTTCAACATCGGTACCGGCCCCAAAAACGGCAGTAAAATCCCCTTGCGCTGAAGGTCTTCCATGGAATGGATCGTGTCGTCGAAATGATCAATGAGAAAAATAATCAGGCAGGAAAGAAAAATCTCCAGAAGCGCGGCCAGCAGAATGATTTTCTTGCGCGCGACCGTAACGGGCTGGGTGGGCACCCGGGCTTCCTCAAGAATACGCGCCGGATCCGATTTGTACTTGCCGCGGGCCTTGACCTTGAGTCCTTTGATGATGCTGCTGACTTCGCTTTGCAGGCTGTCTTGAATGAATTTCAAATTCGCCTTCGCCTTGATCATGACGGGGTGTTTATCGCGGAACTGCAGGCCCAGAGATTGAATCTCCGCGACCATTTCAGATTCTTTTTCACGCAGGCTCCGCAGGGTTTCGCTGGACTGCACCGCCGGCAGCGTATCGATCAAATCCTGGTAACTCACTTCGCGGGCCTTGCCAAACGGATCCGCCACCGTGATCTTCCCGGTCTTGGACTGCTCAGCCTGTTCCAGCCAGGTTAAAATTTCCTGGCTGTAATAAAGACCATCTTTGAAACTTTTACGGATATACGCTCGGGCGATTTCATTCGCCAAACTCGCGGAAAGTTTAGAATCCGGCGTTTTCGCGTTGATGTTGAAAATGCGGCTCCGGGGAATCTGGCTGACGGAAATCATCGCCTGAATGCGGTCCACCGCCCGTTCTTTGGATTTCACTTCAAAATACTTGTCAAGGCTGAGCGCGTCCACGACCTCTCCCAAAATGGCGCGCCCCATCATGATCTGTTCCTGCGTCTTGAAAAATTCCATGCTCATATCCTGCGGGCGCCCGCGCTCGTTGTAGCCGGAACCGTCCGCAAACGGGTTATCCGCATTTTCAACGATGATCTGGGAATAAGTCGCGTAAGTATCCGGAATTTTGAAAGCGTAGATAGAGGCGAGCGTCACGGCGATGACGAAAAAGGTGAAAATGACGTAAAAATTCTTTCTGAATAAAAAGAAATAATACTTGTAGTCGATCGGCTTTTCTTCTTCGTACGCCAGATAATCGGTTTCTTTAGCCACAACAAACTTCTTTCTGTCAAATGCCCGCGGTTAAAAAAGACTTTCCGCTACATTAATAATGTCGCCGTCCTGCAATTCAATGTCGGGCTTTTTACCGCTGATGATGTCATCGGCGTTTGCGCGGATCACATCGCCCTTGTCTTCGCCGCCCCGGATAATCTTGATCTTCTTGATGTTGGCCACATCGGCAAATCCCCCCGCCACGGCAATGGCCTGGAGCAGTGTAAAATGCCCCGTTTTAGGAAAGGGATGGCTGCCCGGGGATTTAACCTGCCCCAGCAAAACCACAGATTTTTCCTTATCGGACGCAAACTTTTCAACGACTTCGATCACGACTTCGGGATTGACGAGATAATCGCGGTCTAAAACTTCCGCGATTTCTCTTTCAGCCTGAATGGCCGTTTTTCCGACCACTTCCATTTTTCCAGCCAGCGAAAGCGTGATATTGCCCTCCGAGCTGACTTCCATTTCTCCCCCCTTGATGTGGTCGTCTTCGGGATAAATCGTGATCTTGATGCGGTCGCCCGTTTGGATGACGTAATCCTTGTCTTTGGCATCACCGGTGCTGTGCGGCTTCTTGACAGGTCCGGCAGTCTCAGCGGCCGGAACGCTTGGCGCAGAGACCTCAACGGCCGCCGCCTTCACAGGCGCAGAGGCCACAGCAGGAGGAGCTTCCGGCGCCACGGCGGCTGCAGGAACAGGTTGCGCCTCCTCGGCCGCGATCGCAACGGCACTTCCGCTCCGCGGAATGCCCAGGCTCAGTACCACAAATGCCGCAAAGACTGCTCTGCAAATTTTATGCCGATACACCCTCAACCTCGAAAGCATAAAGAACCACCCTTCTAAAAACTGATGCTCGCCGTTGAATTCCAGGAATGAACTCTCGATTCATCCGCATTTGAATCGCCCGTTTTATACGAGAAACTGTAGCGGAACCCAAGAGTCAGCCAATTGGTTAAAACCAATGAAAACCCGAGTGTGGCCGGAAACGTAAAAATGCGTGTCTGGGCATCCTTTTGCGAATCGATAAATGTTTTCGTGCTCGAATGCGAAGCGCCGCCCGTCAGGGTCCAGGTCAGTTTGGTCAACATCCGGTAATTAAACGACAAGGCTGCGTTGTCATTGACGGCATAGTTATCCGTTTTGGTCACCACCGCGGTATCGCTCGTATCGCCCGTCACCGATTCCGAGGTCGTGTTGGAAAAACCGCGGGTCACCTGAACCGATGTTTGCACTTTCGGCGTCGTCTGCCAAACATAGCCGGAACCCAGCGTCACACTGCCCGTCGTGGAGGTCGTCTTTTGGGAAATCTGCCGCGAATACGAAAGGTCCACGCTGGCGGAGGATTTGCGCGTCACCTGCCCGAAATAGCCGATTTTAAAATCATGGCTGTTGGTGTCGCCCGCCTTCAGCCGGTTGCGGCTCACGGAAAAGCCATAACCAAAGGAGATTCTGCTTTTAGGCGTAAGATTCCAGAAACCGCTCGGGTTGTACCCTGCCTGCCAGCCCGAGTCCTGGTCAAACGCCTCCTGTAAAAACATGCGCTTTTGCGAGCTCAAATCCAGATTAAGCGCCAGTTTTTTTGAAAAGGCATAATTGGTCGACATTTGATTGGCCGCGTCCCAGCGGATTTTATTGCTCTCGATTTCAAGCGTTTTTGCGCTGTTGCGCGCAATGCGCGAATTGGCCGAGGTGTTCATTTTTTTAAAGAAGCGGCGGCGGGATCTCAAGCGTTCTTCCCCCTGCCAGCTGTCGTTAGTGCTGTTGATGATATTCCAGTTTTTCGTTCCGCGGAGCTCCAGCCCCAAATCCGTTTTTTTGCCGCCGAAATTGTATTGAACATTGCCGCCCGCATTGAACTGCGAATCGTCTTTTTCATGGTGCGGCGTCGCTCCGTTGTTATTGGAGTTATACGTGTGATCGCCGTCCAGGCCGAACCTGAAGCGGTCTTTTTTTTTGATCCCGATCAATTTTTTTCTCAGCTCCTCAATTTCCGCCTTCGTGAGCGTATCGCCCTGCTGGACCGCCTGCGCCTTGGCCTGATCAAGGCTTTTCATTTTCGCCAGAGTCTCGGCGCTTTCCGCCGTTTGCGCCTGTTCTTCTTCCTGCACAATTTTCCCCTGGAACTCTTCCAAATCCGCTTGTTTAAAGGGATTCAGCTGTTCCGCGTTTTCCTCGACGACCGCTTTGGCCTCAGGCGCCAGCACCGCCGTGATCACATAAATGCCGAGCAAAAGACTGACTGTAACTCGCTCGGCAAAGCTGCGCCTGAGCCTAAAATCATCTTTCAACATTCAAAATCTGAGGCACTGTGGCGGCCTGCGGAACTTTATTGAGCGCCACCTGTTTAAGATTCAGCTCCGCATCCACAAAACCCGGCGTAATGGAAATGGCCGCCTTGAAACGCTTGATGGCATCTTCTTCCTTGCCCAGCCACCAGAGCGCGCAGCCCAGGTTATTCAGCACTTTGGAAGCCAAAACACCGCCGATCCCGTTGATCCCGCGTTCCAGTTCGAGTAAATGTTTGAGCGCCTCACGGTAATCACGTTTTTTCAGATAAAGGCACGCCAGGTTAAAACGGCCGGGCACATAGTTAGGATTTTTTTCAAGCGCCTGCAGATAAAAAGCAATGGCTTTGTCGGGATCGTTACGGAATGCGGCCAGGTACCCCATCACAGACGCAGAGTACTCGGTAGTCTTCAGCTGGTAACCGCGCAAAGCTTCTTTTTCTGCTTCCGGCAGCTCGGCCCGCAAAATGTGCACCATGGCCATGCCCGAATACCCGCGGTAATCCTCGGGACTTTGTTGAATCCCCCGGGTAAAAAGATCCGCCGCCTGCTCAATCCGCCCCTGGCGCAGGCTGTCAAACGCCGATGTTTGCATATCCACGGCTTTGCCGCCCTTGGTATAGATTTGCAGCCCTCCGAGCGAACTGCCGGCTCCCAGCGCCTTGACCAAACAGCCTATTTTTTGTCCCGCCTGAACGCCATCGCCCCTGCTGAAATAAATGTAACTCTGTTCTAATTCAGCCAGACCCGTCCAGGCCCGCCGTGAAATGTCTTTGGCTTCTCCTTCGCCGCAGCCCTCGGGCGAAATCTTCCGGTAGTTTTCAAGCGAGGCTTTTTCATCGCCCTGTTGGTAGCGGATATCGGCCAGCTCCGCCAGGGCTCCTTTTTTGAGGCCTTCGTCAATACCCGCTTCGCCGGCCAATAGCTGTAGAATTTTCGCGCTGACCTCGTACTGGTTTTCAAGTTTAAAAATCCATCCGAGATAAAACCGGGCCCGCGTTCTGCGATCCGGCTGCTGGGCAGTCTCCAGCACCTGAAATTGTTCTTTCGCCCCTTTCAAGTCCGCGGCGGCCAGCAGTTTAAGACCGAGATCATAGCGGATGTTTTCTTTTTGCACGGCGTCCCTGGATTTTTCCAGGGCCGTTTGCAGCGCCGTAATCTGATCAAACTGTTTTTTCATCGTGTCAATGCGCCGTTCCAGCGTCTGCGCAATCGTCACTTCATCGCCGCCGGCAAAATCAGCCTGCACCCGGTTCAAAAGGCTGCGGGCTTCCTGCCACTTTTTTTGTTTCAGATAGACGTGGGCAAGAGAAATGGCCACGTATCCGCTGTCGGCTCCCAGGGGATTGCGCTCAAGGTATTTCGTATAAAGTTCAACCGCCCTGCCCAGCTCGCCCTTTTTCTCACTGGTTTCAGCCTGGCTCAGCAAAACCGCAGACGTCAGATCCTTGACCGGTGCTTTTTTCTCCGGCCCCACGCCGCGGCGTGAAACATACCCCAACATCGCCTGGGCTGAATTTTTAAAACCGGCAACCGATCGGGCCACGCTGTCCAGCCCCCGCAGCAGCCAGGAGCGCTGACTGATTTTCTCCTGGCTGACTTCCGAAAGATAAAATTTGTAGCGAGACTGAAAATCGCCCTGCCCCTGCCCGCTGGCAGAACGCGAAGCCATTTCCAGCATCACAAGATTTTTCACGTCCCCGTTAGAACGCGCGGCCTCCTCAAACATCAAAGACTGCATGAGGTTGCGGTACACGTGCAGGCTGGTTTCAGAAGAAAGAGCCTGCGAACGTTCCGCCACGCGGCCTGCCATTTGGAGGCTTTCAAGTGAAACATCCACGAGAAATCGCGAATAAAGCGAAAATGCCACAACAATGATGCTGACAACGCCCAGAACCAGGGCGAGCCATCTCAGAATCGTCTTCACGAAGCTTCCTTTCGTTTAACTCCCGTAAGTATAACGACTTATCACACTGAAATCATAACTTATTTTAACGCGATCACTGCATTTAGGGAACCCATCCGCCGTAAAATCCTGGATTCCACCTCCCGGCGGCTGGCAACCTGAATGCTTTCAAGGCGTTATCAAAAATGCAGGCCGCCAACGATTAAGGCAGGCCCTACTAAAGCCGTTAATATCAACAACTTATGGCCACTGCAAAAATAAAAAAACAGCTCCAGAGCGAGCAGACGACGCTTTTCCGGCGCATTCTTATTCGGCTGACCATTCCGCTTTTTTTTCTCGCCTTTATTTTCATGATGGTACAGCTCACCAACCGCATTCAAATTCTCAACGAACTTTACAAGGTCGAAAGCCAAATCGCGTTTGACTCCATTCAAAAGGAACTGACGCGCATGGCAAAAAAGCACCTGTCTGAAAAAGACTTGAGTGCTTATCGAGACCGGCTTGAAACCGCCGCCAGCCGCGCGGCAGGAAAAAAAATCTCCATCCAGGTTTATGATCTCCTGAACCAAAAACCGCTTTTCACCGACGCCAACGACTGGCTGGCGGTGGATTCTGAAACTGCGGAACAGAGCCTTGATGCCAAGCGCAAAGGGGTGCCCTATCTTTTGCAGGTCGACAAAAAGACGAAGCATCTGCTGGCTTTTATTCCGCTGCAACCGGCCTCGGAGACAAACCAGATCTGGGTAGGGCGGGTTCTTTTTCCGCTAGCCCCCATTGAAGATGCCCTGCGCGATTCGCGCTGGAGCCTGGCCCTTACGATTTTTTTCATTTCACTGACAGGTCTTTTAATCGGCCGCAGTCTCGCCAAGGCCATCATCGCGCCCATCCGCGAGCTCAGCCGGGCCGCTGAGGAAATCATGCGCGGCCACCTGGGGAAACGCGTCACGATTGCAACCGGTGATGAAATCGAGGGACTGGCCCACACCTTCAACCACATGAGCGAATCGCTGTTGAGAATGCGCCAGCAAGCCGAAGACGCCAACCCGCTGACGGGCCTGCCCGGCAACCAGGAAATTTTCAAGGAACTCAAAAAGCGCATTCATGAAAAACAAAAGTTCGTGATGTTTCATGCGGATCTGGACCGTTTCAAAGCCTTCAACGATTATTACGGGCTGGCCAAAGGCGATGAAGTCATCAAACAGACCTCGCTGCTTTTAAAAGAATCCATTTCCGAAAAAGGGTCTCAAACTGATTTTATCGGACATCAGGGCGGCGACGATTTTATTTTGATTTGCGGCCCGCAGCACGCCAAGGAAGTGGCAGAGTACGTCATCGGAAACTTTGATAAACGCATCTGCAAGGCCTTTTATTCCAAGGAAGATTATGACCGCGGCCACATGGTGGCCGTGGACCGGCGCGCGGAGCTGGCCGGGGAAACAAACAAGGCGGCCAAGATTCCCCTTATGGCCATTTCGCTGGCCGGTATTTCAAATGCCCAGAAAGATTTTGCGGATTATTTCGACTGTCTCGGGCGGGCCGTCAGGGTCAAAAGCGAAGTCAAAAAAATTCCAGGCAGCGTTTATCTTATCGACGAATAGTGTTTGATCCGCACCAGTTCTCATGGCCGGCATCCTCGCGCTCTATTATTCCTTCCCGTTCTTTTTTTTAGCGCCTTGGTATGGCTCAATAATTTCCGATCATCCACCCTGACTCGGCGTTCAAGTTTTTTGATGTCTTCTTCTGGCGGTAAATTCTCAGGTCGAATACCGCTTTTCGCCAAAAGATTACGGACATCTTTGTTGTTTTTGACGTGTTCGCCCGTGATGGGATTCTCTCCCCTCAAATAATTCTTTTTGACATTGAAATTGGTAATCTCAGCAGCCAGATCTTTAGCTTTAATGGTGAGGGTCGGCAGAAAATCGGCCAAAGGACGGTCTGCGGGAACTTCTAGCTTTTTCTTCATTTGCAAAGTCGTATGACCGCCGAATAACGCTTGATCCCCCTTGCTTCTGATCCTCCCGAATCCCTGTCCATCGACACCACGCTCATAAGCAAGGCCGGAAAACTCGGTTTCAGTCGCGATTAGTTTTCGCCGCGCCTGTAATCTTTCAACAAGCCGGATTCTTTCTTCCAGCAATTCCTGCTTTCGAGTCTGTATAGCGAAATAGCTTTGCGCAAAAGCAATTTGCTCTTTTCTCGGGTCTCCGTTTTGGGCAATCAAATAGCAGGCATAGCGGGTCAGCATCATGTCGTCAATTTCTCGTTCACTACCTGACCCTAGCTTGACCATTCTGTTGACGTCAACAAAATGGTCCGATACGGACTGCCCCGAATTTAAACAAGCTGCTTTGGCACTCTCAATGACTCGAACAAAGTTTCTCCACTCGTTATATTCGAGAAGCACCTGCAAATCGCGCGCACACCAAAACTCAACGCCGCCCTGCTGGAAAGCCACTTGCTCAAAAGTCCTGTTCAACTTTGTAACTAATTCTTTTTCCATTTTTAATCCTTGCTCTTTAACGGGTGTCGGGTACCTGTCGGGTACCGGTACCAGGAGTGCCACGTTAAACCCGATTCAACGATTCCTCAACAATCACGGCATACGGCTCGTCCAGCTTTAAAAACTCACGGTATCTTTTTTGTCTTTCAACTGAGTCGCTACCCATTTGGCTATAGTAAAGATTGGGACTCACTAGATCATTCTGACTGCCCAAGGTATAATACCGAGCGCTTGAGTAGTCATACTGCTCCGCCGCAATTACCATCCCGGCCTTAACCGGATTTCTCTCGATATACCGCCCGCATTGCAGGTAGTAGCTTTCCTCTGAAATTCGAGGGCTACGAAACCGCCCCTGATATAAGTGCCCCACAAACTGGTATTTCTTTTTGTAATACCTTGTGTAGCTTAGCTGGACCCCATGCATGAACTTGCATAACAGCCCCGCTAAGCCCGCTCGAACCAAAATATGCACGTGGTTGCTCATCAAGCAGTAATGAAAAACTTCTATACTAAACCGATTTTTCATTGCATACAAAAGCGCATGGTAGTGCTTAAAATCATCTGCATCTAAAAATAGATTCTGCTGGTTATTTCCACGACTGTAAACATGATAAATTCCACCATCCAGTAGCTCTCGCGGTTTCCTGGGCATAAAAATACCCTCCTTCGTTGTGTTCAACGTTAGAGGGTAAATCGTGCTTGCTGATGAGCTTCCCATTCAGCATCAATCCCAACACAGGATCTTTCCGGCTTTTGCGCAGAATGATTAAATCAATCCGCAACCCTTTGCTAGACAAACAGCAGCTTAAACTAATTCATTCCCATCATCCAGCACTTTTTGAACCCGGCACCCGGGGTACCGGTACCTTTTCAAAACTTCCGCCCATGGCAAGACTTCCACCCCATCCTTCAAAAGCCTGGGTTCTTGATCTCGCATGGATGCAACCCATAAAGGAACTTTTGGAAAGCGCTTGCGAAAATTACGGATCGTCGACTCACTAGGCATAACCTTACCTGACTTACACTCAATCCCAAGCCGAATACCCCGCCCGTCCGATATAAGCAAATCCACTTCGTGATCGCCCTCTCTCCAGAATGAAAATTCATGCGGTTTTTCGAGATAATCACGGTACTTGACCATCTCCCTGAAAAAAAAGTTCTCAAAAAAAATTCCATTTTCCTCAGACGTTGCAGGATCATCAAGACGGTTCTGAAGGGCACGGACAACCCCGCAATCAAAAAAATAAAACTTGGGCCGTGCTTTCTTTCTTTCGCTCCGATCCCAGGGCCAAAGAAACTGCCCCAAAAGTGTATCCTCCAAAATGGAGTAGTACTCTTTGACAGTGCTCATCGGCACAGAACACTCCCTGGAAATATTGCTGAATTCCAGCACCTGTCCGTTCCCCTGCACGGCCACGTGCAAAAATCTTTGGAATGCGCCAACGTTACGCGTCAACGCTTCTGCCTGAATTTCTTCCTTAATATACGTGGTGGCGTAGGATCTTAGAATCCGTTTGGCATCCGCCAAATCTCCGCTTAAAACTAAACTAACCACCTTCGGCAGACTTCCGTAATGCAGGCATTGCGCCAATGAATATTTAGAACCCGCCTCTTCAAGCGTGAGTGGATGCAGCCTCAAATCAGCCGCCCGGCCGCCCAACAGGTTAATCCCGCCGCGTCTCAGCTTGCGCGCACTTGATCCAGATAAGATGAACCGAAGTCCGAGCTCTTCAATGGCTTTTTGCACATAATCGAGAAGTACCGGCACCCGTTGCACTTCATCGACAATCACAAGGCTATCCTTTTTAAGCGTTTGCAATTGTTCCCAAAAAAATTTGGGGGTTTGGCGTAATTGAAGCTCAATCTCAGGATCCAGAAGATCAACATATTTCTGGGGGGCAAGCTGTCGCAGCAAATACGTTTTTCCAGTCATCCGCGGCCCAAATAAAAAGGCAGATGTCGCGTATTTATCAAGCTGCAGCTGTCGTTTGAATGAGACCATAGCAATTTATAACATATTTTTGTTATAAAATCTAATAAAATAACATGATTATGTTATTAAAATAATGATAAAATTGCTACGAATTGCTAGGCGGGAATGACTTAACGCCAACAGCGTTAAGTGCATGACCGTATTTGTCACCGCACAAATGCGGGACTAACGGCAGGGGCTGGCTGATCCGCTCGCTCGACGTTCTGAATCCACTCGAAGATGCGTTTATTCCACTCCGGGCGGTGCTCATGGCCGGCATTCTCATAATCATAAAGTTGCACATTCACCCCTCTATCCAAAAGCATTTCGATTCCATCTAATACACTCTTGAAGGTTTCCGTGTCGTGCCAGCCATGAACGTAGAGAATATGCGGATAACTCTTAAACTTCCCCTCATCGATAGGGACACCAACAAGCGCATCCTGAAATCCAAAGCCCGCAACAAAAATAGCTCCACGCCAAAACGAAGGATCCTTTTGCACAAGCCACGTTCCTATAAGCGCACCCGCAGAAGCCCCCGCCACATAAATTCTTTTTCTATCTACCGGGTAATGCGCAACAACATCGGCAACGAGCGCAGCAAAGGTTTTTAATCCAGGTGAGTCAACACCATACTCCCCCTCCCTTTGTGGCATCAGAAGCATTGTTTGGTTTTCCACAGCGGCAGGTTGCCAGTTCAGCAGATAGTGTTCCGCTGACTCTCCCGCTGGGTGATGTACAACAATTAATCGGAATTTCTCCGACGGTTCCGCGGCCGGAAAGGTGAGCAAATGGTATTTCATTACCGAGTTATTTTTGTATGTTTTGTCCCGCCCTGCTAGACCCCCCGATTTTTTTTTAAGTGCCTGGTTATCGGGCTCCTCAGAAGCCGTAAAGACCCCTTGCACAACCTTTACGGGCCGCGTCGATCCGCAATTTAAAAGAAAGTAAAACACAATGGCTGTTGACAAAAGAACCAAGCGGGCGGCTCCACGAATCCTGCCAACAACCGATTTCGAATACTTAAGAGCTTTCATCGAAATTTCATGAGACATATTTAAAAAATTTATCTACTGATGTTCAAAATCAGCACGCAACACCGAAAGACTCGCCCCCATGCTGAGGTAAACCATCGTTTGAGTTCCAAAACCTTCCATCAAGTGGTTAAAGCTTGCATGAACGAGAACCATGACTACCGGCGCAAAGAAAGTCAAACTCGCCACAAATTTAAAGCGGCTCTTCGTTAAAATCAACCCCTTAAGAACATCTATCAGGTACATCATGAGAAACGCAAAGTACAAAAAGGCTCCAACACCTTCTTCCGCCAGAGTCTGCAAATAGTGATTCATCACCACTGCATCTGCAAAGTTCAAGGGGGTAAGAGAGAAGGAAAAAGAGGGGGAAACATCCACATAGCCTTTCGTGCCAACACCCCATACAGGAAACGCGTGATAAATCGCAAGGGCTCGTTTGTAGCCTTCGATATTGGTATCATCACTCCGGTCATGGGAGTTATTTGGATCCATTTCAACCTGAAGCGTTTGCAATTCTTTCGAAACTTTTTTAAAATCAATCGCCCAGACAAGAACGCTTATGGCAATGCCCGCACCCGCAACCACAACCATCCATGGGAGTCTTTTAAAGAACTTCAGGAATAACAGGCCCGCAAAAATGACAAGCGTTAGCACAAAGCAGCTGATGGTTCCACGCGACAACAACAGAAAAACAGCAATCACAATTGAAATTGCAATCACAAACCGTAAGCAAATAAATGGCACCAGAGCTTTGGTGAAATGCCCTTCGGTGCTAACATCCTCACCTTTTTTTTGAAGCCGCATAATGTGAAAACAGTAGGCCGCCAAACCCAATGCCGCAAAAAGCCCGAAGGCCATGATGTCCCCAACATAGTTCGGGTGTGCAAAGCGATTCATTACATACTTTGGCACCCACTCCATCGCATAAAAAAATGGGAAAAAGAATCCCCTTTTCTGATGCATATCGACGTAGGAGGATTTGCCGGTCAACAACAGCGCCGGCAACGCATTCACCGCTAAAAAAAATCCCGCCCAGCTCATCGCATTCAGCGTTAACCAGGCAATTTTTTTTCTCTTAAAAGCCAGATATCCCGTTACGAAAGTCATAAAAAAAAAGAACCACCTCAATGGAGCATTCATATAGCGATCTAGCCGTAAAAGCGGGCTCCCTGAAAAATGTGAATGGTGCACAACCAAATATCCCCAAAAGGACCGGAGGAGAACAAAGATAATGACGGCCCCGAAGAAAATGCACGGCAAACGTCCGATGTTTTTTGAGAAGAAATGTCCCCGCGCATGTACAGCCCAAAAGAATAAATAAATTAGAATACCGCACCAAATTCTCGGCTGCACAAGGGTGGGATTGTCAGTGCCTAAGAGAGGGAAGAGCAGTACTATAAAAAAAATGAGTGATTTTTCAGAAAAAAACCGTAAGGGGCTTTGCAATTTCATGTCTCAGCCACTCGTTTGATTAAAAGCAATGCCCGTAACAGTACTAGGTGCAAGCATTTACCATACACTTCGGATAACAAGTGCCTACCGGGCTGCCGAGAATTTCTACTGTATTGGCCGCACAACTCACCGTGTCGGGTACTTTTTTTCTGGAGTCGGTAACGCCTGCGGGCAGCGGATCTTCACATTCTCGCGTTGCCGTCGGGGAGCCGGCAACGGTACACTGACCTGCGGGTACCGCGGCATTGCTACAACGGCAGCAGTATTTATCTTGCTGGTTTTTAACAAGCGGATCCCCTGACTGAGGCTGCGCAGAATTCTGACATTGACTACCACTGTAGTCATCGGCTGTATGGCTCGCACATCCAAGATTACATAAAGTCGCACTATTTTGAGCCTGGGTATACCCACCAACACAGTAGTCAACACCGAACTGCCGGTCGAGACGGGGCGTACAAAACCAACAAGTTTGTCCCAAAGGCTTTGAAACAGGATCAGCACAGTCATCGTCTGGGCAGTCATCCTTGTCGGCTTTTAAACCTGGAATGTTTTCACACTTGGGGTAACAATTAACTGTGATGGCGGGGCCGACACATGACTCGGCGCCAAGGGTTCCTGAAATTGAAATCGTCACTGGCGTATCCGCACTAATGCCCATCGGACATAAGAACGTTTGATCGAAGGTGTCAGACGGCCCGCCACCCACAGGTCCAACAGGACTGGTAGCAGACCACATAATGTTGGGATCTAGCCCCGTGCAATTCACAGTAAACGAACCACCATCCATGGCCTCTGTCGCAGATGCAGTGCAAATAATCCCGCAAGCATCCGGCGGTTTACAGCAATACTTTTTTACCGTTCCACCATCTCCATCAGGCTTAAGTGCTGTCGCCTCGGAACCCGTAGCTGTTTCAGGACACGTCCAATAGACATCTTCGACGTGGTCAACGCCGTAAGAACAGCTGGCCTCGTCATCAGCGGAAGTGAAACCATCACAATAGGGCTCATCAACTCGATCGATGCAATAATCGCATAATATATCGTAATCTCCTGTCGGCACATTGGGTTCATAGCAATCTTGTCCGCCATTTTCGACTTTACATTCGGTATCACCTGTCATTGCATCGAGTTGTCCCAGCTTCTTACACGTAAAATGACACTGCGTATTACAATCGCCTGTTGTATCATCCATACCCGGCGGATCACATTCTTCAGAACCATCTACAACATTATTCCCACATCTAATTTTACATTCAGCATCACAGGTATCAGTATTCGGCGGATCACATTCCTCCCCGGCATCAAGAACTCCATTTCCACAGGTTGCTTTTTTATAACAAACCGAATTACAGTCACCTGCGCCAACAATGTTAGTGCAGTTACCGACTCCATTTGCAGCTTCACAATCTGCTAGTGGCGATCCTTCCGGACACACTTGGCAGCAGTCTGAAGGGACAAGGGGATATTCTGCTGGGGCAGTATAGCAATAGATGGGCGTAGCAACCGTTGATATACACGGACTAACCGCAGGATTTGAATTGCATTGGCCGGCAGCAAGGCAACTGTAGTACTCCACAGCCTGCTTTCTGCCACGCCCAAAAGTAACCCCCGGCGTGACACTTTCACAAGCCTCTGCTGATGCTATTCCCGTCCGATATGGGCAAATGGCAGCCGGCAATGTACTACACATTGGAGGCATCGGGCAGCAACAATTATTCACAAGGTCACCAGGATTGCACTGACAAGGAACCTGTCCCGCAAGAATATTGCACCCGCCTCCGCCTGTACCGGTACCACCCGTTCCGGATCCTCCCGATCCACCACTACCTCCAGATCCGCCACTTCCGCCAGAACCACTGGAGCCGCCACCAGCTGTGCCCGCAGTTCCGCCACCAGCCGTACCGGCTGTTCCCCCTCCAGCAGTTCCCGCAGTTCCGCCGCCAGCTGTTCCCGCAGTTCCGCCACCCGCTGTGCCCGCTGTTCCACCACCCGCTGTTCCCGCAGTTCCGCCACCAGCTGTTCCCGCAGTTCCACCGCCAGCTGTTCCCGCAGTTCCACCGCCAGCCGTTCCTGCGGTTCCACCACCGGCTGTTCCCGCAGTTCCGCCACCAGCTGTTCCCGCTGTTCCACCACCCGCTGTTCCTGCTGTTCCGCCACCCGCTGTTCCTGCAGTTCCGCCGCCAGCCGTTCCTGCTGTTCCACCACCCGCTGTGCCCGCAGTTCCACCACCCGCTGTTCCTGCTGTTCCGCCACCCGCTGTGCCTGCTGTTCCACCGCCGCTGCAGCACGCAGCACCCGGTCTTGGAATACCTGAACCAGGATAGGTTTCGGGAAGGCAGCAGAGCATATCTCCACCGCAATCATCCGACACCTGACAGCTTCCCCCGCTTGAGCTGACGTAACCATACGCACAATCCTGGATTATTCTTGAGCATCCATGCCCCGGTCCGGGATGAAGGTCAACACCATTCGCAACACACGACGACGCGGAACAACTGCCGCCGCCGCTTGTTGATGTGCCAGTGCCCGTGCCTGTCCCTGTCCCTGTCGCTGGACAACAGCAATTGACATCTGGAATACTGCCCATTGAGCAAACTGTGTTTACAGGGCATGCGAGAGACGGACAGCCCATAATGCCACCCTGCCCATTCGAGCATCCCGCCGGACAGCCGCCGCCTTGTGGTTGGCATGTACACCCCACACAGACTGCTCCACCGCTGCAGCCCGGCAGGCCAGGTTCGCCGCATTGCTCGCCAGCATCAATCACGTTATTGCCGCATGCACCACCGCCAGTCGTGGTGCCTGTCGTTCCAGTTGCAGTGCCTCCGGTGCCCGTGGTGCCAGTCCCCGTTCCGGCACAGCAATTTACTGATGGGAACGGCGGCCCACCGTTGTACGAACAACCGCCTGGCACCAGCGTGTACGGGCTCGTATCCGTACACAGGATAAGGTCGGCGCGACAAATACAGCTGCTGCACGATCCACAACCACCGCCCGTTCCGGTCGCGGTTCCGCCTGTCCCTGTCCCACCCGTCGCCGTGCCAGTTCCCGTTCCACCCGTGGTTGTTCCTGTGGCCGTACCGGTCGTAGAACATATACAGCACCGCGTGGAGCAAGTCGGCTCGGTTCTACACGCACCCCCGTCAGGGCATTCAAAGGGACGATCGGGTCTCTCGCAGGTCCAACCCACCGATGAACATCCAGTGGTTGTGCCGGTGCCTGTTCCCGTACCGGTCGCTGTGCCTGCACCAGTTCCGGTACCCGTGGTGCCAGTTCCCGTTCCACCCGGACAGGTGTAGGAACGTGAAATATTAAGACATGCATGCGCGCTCGAAAAGCTGACAACACAAGAGCCCCCGGGACCGCTGGCATTGCAAGTCACATTAATGTCATAGGTCGCACGATATCCGCTCGCACTCAAGGCGCCAGAACCTGAACAAGGTCCCGATACTGTTGCCGTCAGATTCGTATCCACAGCAAGCGGACT
>JAHFHB010000191.1:900-4649 GCA_023247135.1 Candidatus Omnitrophota bacterium | reverse complement strand
AGAATGGCGCGGCCTGCGCGGCAAACAACGGGTCGTTTGCAATCACAGGGATATCTTCAGCCAGGAAAATACCGCCAAGCAGGGTGGCTACCGCAAACACAACCGGCATCCGCTCTTGGGGCAACGCCCGCATTTCAGACTTTGCGTCACCGCCTGATTGTTCCAGTAAATGCCTGAGCATTTCTTCGATCCGGCCAAGCTGTTCACCCTGCGCGGCCTGGCCTTGTTCCAGCGCCGCCACGCGTCCGGCCAGCACGCCCTCCTCCGGCTGTGCGACGAAAGCCGCAGGCTTGGCGGCGGGCCTAGCCACAGGCGTAGGTGCAAATTCCGCGGGTAATGCGGGTGCAGTCACAGGCACATCCAGCACCGGTCTCGGAAAAGATTGCTTTTCAAGCGTGCGCCGTAGAAACAGACCGAACTTCGCATCGTTTCCGTCCTGAGGAAAAACAAAAGTTGACTCTCCGGCCACCACAGTATCCGCCTCCACGCGGGCATCCACCCCAAATCCCTGCCGCAGCACTTGCACAATCTCGGCGGCGTTCTGAAGATCAAAAGTCAAAGGACCGCCTTTGGGCCCCACATGAATGAGAACGCCCTGCGCATTCACATCGGAGCGAATCTGCGTATGCGGCACGTTCCAGCGCTGCAGCAAAAGCAGCGCGAGCGCGTTATAAAAATGCAGGTATTGTTCTCTGCGGATCCCTGTCGTCACTGATTCCGCAGATTGGATGCTGAAATCGTCAGGTTCGCGCGGAGCATTCTCATCCGGACCCGGCCTGCTAAAAAATCCTCTAAACACAACTCCCTGTTTAGGCAGCAGCTCCACGGCATAGCGTTCATTCGTCGTCGTCCCCGGCTTCGTCCACCACAAAGTGCTGCCCTGTACCTCTACGCTGGCAACACCTGGAACCGCCTTCAAAATAAAATCGAACCGGTCACGGATCGACTGCGGCAGTCCCGTGGACTTGGCCAAAGTCGCGGCATCCTGTTTTTTTTCGGGATAGGACAAATGCGGGAATTTTTCAGGGGTCACCTGCGAAAGCGGCACCAGAAAATGGAGCGGCTCCAGAACGGCCCACAGCGCGTGATGTTCAAGGGCTGTGTAAAAGGCATCCTCTACAATCACTTTGAGGTGCCCTTCATGGTCGAAAGTCAATTCATGCGAAGGGTCCAGGCGCCACCACTGCAGTTCGCTGGGTTTAATGCCGTCAAAATTGACCCGGTCATTGAGTTCCACTTTGAGTTTGTCATCGGCCCCAAAACGGAAAGTCACCAAAGGTTTGCCGCGATCGCCCCGGTGCACCACAATCCACCAGTGTCTGGTTTCTGCGTCTGACAAATCAAAAAACTCGTACACGTAAGGATTCTGCTGAATTGAAAAAAACTCAAGCCGTTTTCCCGCAGCGAGTTCCTGGGCCGCCGCGGGCAGCGCACTTACAGGCAGCTTCGTCACGCGGCTGCCACCTTGCCTGACCAAATCAGCCTTAATCTCCCACGGCCAGCGCCGCAGGATGGCTTGTTTCGGCATCACCGGTTCCTCGGCGGCTATGAATTTGAATGGGCTCAAGACAGGCCTGATCTGTTTAATATTCAGCATCTGCGCCAGCGTCTTGTAGAACTCGGGGTCTAACGTCACAAGAATCTTGGGCGGTTTTCTGTCTGCTTCAATCCCTGACGTGACGGCCGGTTGATATTGCAAATCGCGCAACGCCACCCGATGCACCTCTTGCGTCACTTCACTGCCGATCTGGACAATCACGCTGGCGGATTTAAAGGTAATAATCAGAGATTCGGGGTCATAGGTAGTGCTGCCAAGCAGACTCTTTTTGTAAGGCGCAATGGTCAGCACCAGTTTATCGTCGTCGGCATAAAGCTCCAGCGATCTTGTTTTATCTTTGCTCCTGAAAGTGATACGGCCTTTGTTGTTGCCGTATTCTCTGGCGTAATCGAACAAATAAAACTGTTTGGCCGCGGCAATCTGCCCCGCCAGGCGCTCAAAAAGCATGGCCGGAGAAATACCGCGCATCTCGGAGCGGACTTTTGAAAAACGCTCGGCCAGGACAGAAAGCGCCTGAATGTCGGCAGGCGTGGGAGCGGGATCCAGCGAGGCAAAAACACGGGCCAACTCGAGAACCTCGCCATGAAAATCCGGCTTGTGAAACATGGCCGCCGCTTTCAAAACATCCGGATCCGTCATGAGCAGCTCCAGAAATTTACGTGCCAGCATCAGATCCGGCACACGCTGGTCCCCTTTTAAAAAGTTTCCGGTTCGCATTCTCTCGCGAATGGCCCGCGCCTGGAGCAACGGCAAACGCTGCTCGTCCGAATCTGCCGCCCCACGAGCCCGCTCCGGCAAGACACCTTTAGGGCCCTGGCCGGAATCCACATAGCCCTGCAGCCGTCGGTTGAGCGCGTCGATTTGCCGGATGCCGTATCTGAAATGAGCTTGCGCTGCGGCAATCGCCTGATTGCGCGGTTCATCTTGCTTGTTCCGATGCGTGTTCAGACTGGCAATGACACCCTGAAATTCTTTGCGGCGGCGATTGAGATCTGCGATCACCTTGCGGTACTCCTCGCGGCTTTCGGCATGCAAGATTTCGGCGTTGGTCACGGCAAAAATCATACCGATATCACTGAAGTTGATGTGACGGTCAATGTCAAAGGGTCGCAGCGCTATGTCCGCTTGATCAATGGCGTTCACTAAAATATCATAAACAAGGTCGGCCTCTTTGCGGGACACCACGTAATAGGCTAAGGCCTGTAAATCTTTTTTCTGTCCGGCCTGCTCAAAACCTGCAGCCATGGCAGCTTTCAAGTTATGTTCCTTTCCAAAAACAACCGCCGCCGGCAATGCCCTCCACTCAGGCATTGCAAGAAAACTTTCCACCAGGCGCGCGGCCAGCGCGGCATCAAAATCCGCCTCTTTTTGCTGAAGCACCTGCACGGCTAAATCACGCACGGGATCCCAAGGCGAAGGCGGTTCCACGACAACACTTTGACGCTGCTGCTGGCGCACCTCGAACCTGGCAGTGCGGGCAGCTTCCGCCGCGTTGCTTTGTTCAGCTGCCGCACGTCTGATCGCGGCTTGTTTTTCATCTTGCTCCTGACGGCGAGCCGCCTCCTCAAGCGTTTGATACTCCCCTTCATCCATCACCATACCTGCGGAAAATCCAAGTTCCAGCGCGATTAAATCCCGGCTTTCAGCCGTAGCAATTTGGTACGGAACTTCCACAAGCGCAAGATCGCCATTGGCTAAATAAGTTCGGAGCATCGCAAGATAATCCTGATTCGCCCACAAGTTGGGGCGGGTCACAAATTCCCTGAACTTGGCGCTTTTATCTTCGAGGCGGCCGCGGGTAAAAACAAGATGCAGTGTTTGTGCCGTCAGCAGCCCCGCCCAGGATTCTGCCGCCTTGAGTTCAAGCGTTAAAACTTTTCCGGGCTGATCGGCGCTGAACGTTTTGACTTTCCCGCTGCGGAAAAGTTCAGGAATCACTTCGTTCAACTTGCCCGCATCGGGACTCGGCTCAAAGAGAGTCTCGGCAAGCTGCTGGGCCTGTTCCGCGGTAGCAGGAATGACACGTAACGCTCCTCTGCCTGAAGAAAAACTCATGGCCGCAAAACGTTGTTTCAAAGATTCATCCGGCTTGAGATAAATTTCATACACCGCAGGGTGCACCGCTCGCATCTCGGCCCTTGCCGACGCACCACCCGTATTCGTCATTGCGAGGAGCGGTTTTTGCGACGAA
>JAHFHB010000191.1:0-890 GCA_023247135.1 Candidatus Omnitrophota bacterium | reverse complement strand
AAGCAATCTCTACGGCGGCTTTCCCTGGCCGCCGAGAAGATAGTCCCTGTTCATCAAAAACAGGGGCAATCTCAGTGCTTTGAGATTGCTTCGTCGCCCCTACGGGGCTCCTCGCAATGACGAACGGAGCAAGCCGCATTTCAGAACGCGGAGTGTTTTGTAGAGGCGGGTTCATAACCCGCCCTGAATCGATCGTATTTTGAAGGGCCGGTTTAGAACCGGCCCCTACGAAGAGCTTGGAGGTAAGGCTTTGGTGCCCGGACCACTGCCGCCGCAAAATGCGATTGAACCAGACAATCGCAAGGCCCACCACAATTCCGGGAATGGGGACAAACTTTATAGCCGGAAGTGCAACCACCGCCCAAAACGCCAACGCGCTTGCGGCAATCAAAGCCGCCAGCGCGGCTCCGATAAAACCGGCGGTGCGCCACTGTGAGTGCTTGATCAGGGACCGGGTAAGACGCGGCCCGGCTTCGCCCTGCAAATGCGCGCGGATCCGCTTGACGATGGAATCCACTTCCATTTGTACTTTATGCCCTTCGGCCACGGCAGCTTCCGCCTCCCGTATGCGCCGGCTCAGTTCAAGAGTGGCCTCCTGAATTTGAATCATCTGCCGGTACAGCATGACAGCATCTCTTTCGACATGCGTCGGCAGGTCGAGATCACGGGTTGAAGCGGGCCTGTAAATCGCAGCCACCCGTTCAATCACCTGCATCAATTCCCGGAGAAGGCCTTGCAACGCTTCATCCCCGGTACGCTTTGCCGCCCTCTCAAGGTCCAGCCCCGAAGGCAGGCTTTGAAGGCGGTCTTCGATTTGACTGATGAGGCTTTGAATCTCGTCAAACACTTCGCCGCGTATTCGCGTTTTTGATTTGAGCTCGCCAATCCGC
>JAHFHB010000190.1 GCA_023247135.1 Candidatus Omnitrophota bacterium | reverse complement strand
CTCGACGGGCCGGTGCGCGGCAACGGCAAGATCATTCAAGAGCTTGAATCGGTGTTTACGGGTGCGGGCTGGAACGTCATCAAAGTTATTTGGGGTTCCAATTGGGATGCGCTGCTGAAAGCCGACAAGACCGGTCTTTTGATCCGGCGCATGGAAGAGGTGGTCGACGGCGAGTATCAAAAATATTCGGTGGCGACCGGCAGTTACATTCGCAAGCATTTCTTCGGAAAGTATCCTGAACTTCTCGCGCTTGTGAATCATCTCACCGATGAAGATTTGCGCACTTTGACGCGCGGCGGCCATGATCCGCAGAAAGTTTACGCAGCGTTCAAGGCAGCGACGGAACATAAGGGCCAGCCGACCGTGATCCTGGCCAAGACGGTCAAGGGCTACGGCCTTGGTGAAGCCGGCGAAGGCCGCAACGTCACGCACCAGCAGAAAAAAATGAATGAAAAAGAATTGCGCGAGTTCCGGGCGCGTTTCAACGTGCCGATTCCGGATGAAGACGTGGTGGAAGCGCCATTTTACCGGCCGCCGGAAGACAGTGTGGAGACCCAATACCTGCTTGAGCGCCGCAAAAAACTGAATGGATTCGTGCCCAAGCGCAGGACTCAGCCCCAGCCGATGAATGTGCCGGGTAAAGAATTTTTTGAAGAGTTTTTCAAAGGGTCGGGTGAGCTCGAAGCTTCAACCACCATGGCTTTTGTGCGCATTCTGACCAAGCTTCTGCGGCATCCGGAGATCGGCCGCAGCGTGGTGCCGATTATTCCCGATGAAGCGCGCACGTTCGGCATGGATGCGCTGTTTCGCGCGATCGGCATTTATTCTCCCAAGGGCCAGCTCTATGACCCGGTCGACAGCGACACCTTGCTTTATTATCAGGAAGCGAAAGACGGCCAGATTCTCGAAGAAGGCATCAATGAAACCGGTGCCATGTCGTCTTTTATCGCAGCCGGCACGGCGCACGCCAACATCGGCGTGAACATGATTCCGTTTTACATTTACTACTCGATGTTTGGCTTTCAGCGCGTGGGTGATTTGATCTGGCTCGCGGGCGATATCCGTTCCAAGGGCTTTTTGCTGGGTGCGACTGCGGGCCGAACAACGCTGAATGGCGAAGGCTTGCAGCACCAGGATGGGCACAGCCACTTGATGGCCAGCACCGTGCCCTCCGTGATGGCCTATGACCCGGCCTTTGCCTTTGAAATCGCGGTGATTTTACAGGACGGCCTGAAACGCATGTATCAGGACGGCGAAGACATGTTTTATTACCTGACCGTTCACAACGAAAATTATGCGATGCCTGACATGCCCAAGGATGTCGAAGACGGCATTTTGAAGGGGCTTTATAAATTTCGCGAGGGCGCCAAGGGCAAGAAACTGCGCGCGCAGATTTTAGGCAGTGGCGCGATCATGAACTCGGCGCTGAAAGCCCAGGAGATTCTGGCGGAGCGCTACGATGTGTCGGCTGATGTGTGGAGCGCGACGAGCTATAAACGTTTACGCACCGAAGCGCAGCAGGCCAAGCGTTGGAACATGCTGCATCCGGAAGACAAGCCGAAAAAATCTTATCTCGAAACCGTGCTTGAAAAACAGGACGGTGTTTTTGTCGCGGTTTCAGACAATATGAAAATCGTGGCGGATCAGATCGCCCCTTGGGTGCCGGGCGGGCTGATGACGCTTGGTACAGATGGTTTTGGCCGCAGTGATACGCGTGAAAATTTGCGCCGCTTTTTTGAAGTGGATGCGGAGTCTACAGTGATTGCGGTGTTGTACGCATTGAGTGAGAAAAACCTGGTCAGTAAAAAAGTCGTGGCTCAGGCGATCAAAGACCTGGGCGTGGATCCTGAAAAAATTTATCCCGTTTGTCTTTGAAAAAATTGAGTGATAAGTTCGTAGGGAACAGGCATGCCTGTTCCCTACAAGTCATTGATTAGGAATAAAGGAGTGATTCCATGGAAGTACGCGTGCCACAGCTTGCCGAAGGTGTTGCGGCGGGAACGGTTGTTTCCGTCCTGGTGAAGGAAGGCGATTCGGTCAAGAAAGACCAGCCGCTTCTGGAGCTTGAGACCAACAAGGCGGTGGCCTCGATCGCGTCGCCGGCGGAAGGCCGTGTGGGCCGCATCGCCGCCAAAGAAGGCGACGAAATCCCCGTGGGCGGACTGCTTTTAACGCTGACCTCAGGAACTTCCGGCGCTGCTGCGGCGCCTGCTCAAAAATCGGCGGCTCCCAGTTCCGCTGTGGCCGCAGCACCGGCCGCAAGCGTGCCCCAAACGGCCGTTCCCGCAGCGGCTCAGACCGGCGCATACCAGTATGTTACGCAGAGCGGTTTTCCGCCCCCGGCCTCGCCCTCCTTGCGGCGAATGGCCGAAGACCTTGGCATCGATCTCGGCCGCGTCAAGGGCAGTGAGCACGGCGGCAGAATTACGGCAGCGGATGTGAAGGCTTACATTCAGTATTTGCAGGCCGTTGTTTTCAGCGGGGCTGCGGCGCTGGGTGCGGCGGGCAAGCCTGGGCAAGCACCGGCTGCCGCGATCGATTTCTCAAAGTTCGGTCCTGTGACCCGTAAAAAATTAAGCAAACTGCGCAAAACCATCAGCGAGCAGATGATGGCCTCCTGGACCTCCACGCCGCGCGTGACGCAATTCGACGAACCGGCCATTGATGCCGTGCTTACACTGCGCAAAAAATATGCGGAGCTGTATAAAAAGAAAGGCGCCAACTTGACGCTGACGCCTTTCATTCTGAAGGCGGTAGTGGCGGCGCTCAAAAAACATCCGATTTTCAACTCAAGCATGGATGAAGCCGCGGGCGAAATGGTTTACAAGGAATACTTCCACATCGGCATTGCCGTCGACACCGAGCAGGGGTTGATTGTTCCGGTGATCCGCAATGTCGATCAAAAAAGTTTGTTTGATCTTTCGGTGGAACTGGCCCAGCTTGCGCAGAAAACGCGCGAGCGCAAGGTCGGAATGGACGAATTGCAGGGCGCCTCCTTTACGATTTCAAACCAGGGCAGCATCGGCGGAACTTTTTTTACGCCGATCATCAACAAGCCGGAAGCGGCGATTCTTGGCATCGGCCGCGGCGGACCTCAGCCGGTGGTGAGCGGTAAGAAAATTATCATCGAGAACCGGATGCCTGTCGCGCTCTCTTACGATCACCGCATCGCTGACGGCGGCTCTGCGGCGCGGTTTATTGTGGATTTTGCGCAAGCGCTGAATCAATTCACCGAAGCGGATCTGAAGCTGACCGCCGATAAAACTCCCGCCGCACACAAGACGGGCAAGCAGAGAGGGAAGAAATAATGGATGCAGACATTGTCGTTCTGGGCGCCGGACCCGGCGGGTATGCGGCGGCTTTTTATGCCGCGGATAAAGGCAAAAAAGTTATTTTGATCGAACGCGAAGATCGCTTGGGCGGCGTTTGCCTGAACCGCGGGTGCATTCCTTCCAAAGCGCTGCTGCATGCCGCGCATCTGATTACCGAAGCCAAGGAGTCTTCTTTCCGCGGGATTGATTTTGCGCCGCCCGTGATTAATCTGGATAAAATGCGGGCCTGGAAAGAATCGATTCTCGACAAACTGGCGCAGGGGATCAACGGGCTTGCGACGCGGCGTAATGTCGAGGTGATTCGCGGCCGCGGCTATTTTGAATCCAGCGACACTTTGCGCGTGGAAAATCAGGACGGCCAGAAATTTGTAAAATTTCAAAAAGCCATTGTGGCGGTCGGCTCCAAACCGGCGCTGCCCTCGGCCTTCGATCTTGGCAACAAACGCATCATGACTTCGACGGAAGCGCTTGAGCTGGAAGAAATTCCTGAAGATCTGCTTGTGGTGGGCGGCGGTTATATTGGAATGGAACTCGGCACGGTTTATGCCGCGCTTGGCAGCCGCGTCGTGATGGTGGAAGCCCTGGACTCCATTTTGATGGGCGCGGATCCGGATTTGATCCGGCCTGTCCGCGATTACGCCCAGAAAGCTTTCAAGGAAGTCCGTCTCAAGGCCAAAGTGCTTAAAATGGCCACGAACAAAAAACAAATCCAGGTTGTGATGGAATATGAGGGCCGCCAGATCGACGAAAATTACGACCGTGTGCTGGTGGCGGTCGGGCGGACGCCGAATTGCGATGACCTCGGCCTTGAAAATACAAAGGTCACCAAAGACGGCAAGGGGTTTATTCAGGTGAACGCAAGGCAGGAAACGCAGGACCCGCGGATTCTGGCGATCGGTGATTGTGCCGGCGGTATTTTGCTGGCGCACAAGGCAGCCAAGGAAGCGCGCGTTGCCGTCGATGTGATCACCGGCGAGGACCGCTCCATGCGGGAAGTGGTCATTCCGGCCGTCGTTTTTACGGATCCCGAAGTGGCCTGGTGCGGCTTGACCGAGACCGAGGCGCGGCAGAAGAACATCCCGTTTGAAGTGGTGAAATTTCCCTGGGCGGCTTCAGGCCGGGCGCTTGCGCTGGACCGCACCGACGGTATGACTAAATTGATTCTTGAGCCGGGCACGGACCGCGTACTTGGCGTGGGCATTTGCGGGCATGGCGCCGGTGAACTGATCAGCGAAGGAGTGCTGGCGGTGGAAATGGGTGCGACGGCCCGTGATTTGGCCGAGTGCGTGCATCCGCACCCGACGCTGTCAGAGACGAT
>JAHFHB010000189.1 GCA_023247135.1 Candidatus Omnitrophota bacterium | reverse complement strand
TGGATGGCAATCATCCGCTGGCGGGGCAGGATCTGACTTTCGAAGTAGAAGTCATGGAGGTTCGTGAAGCCACCGCCGAAGAAATCCAGCACGGCCACGCGCATGGCGGGGACGGCCACCATCACCACTAGGCGCAGGTGCATAAGTTCATGGTTCGTAGGGAACAGGCATGCCTGTTCCCTACCGGATAAAGCAATATCTAAAAGCGAATGTGATTAGAAACAGAATGGGAAAATATGACTGAAAAAGCTATTTTTGCCGGAGGGTGTTTCTGGTGCACGGAATCGACGCTCCGCAAAGTCTCCGGAGTCTTAAATGTGATTTCCGGCTATACGGGTGGACCGGCGCCAAGCGCCAATTATGAAGATGTCTGTGGAGGCGAGAGCGGGCACGTGGAAGCGATCGAAATCACGTTTGATCCGGCAAAAGTTTCTTACGAGGCCTTGCTGGAAGCTTTTTGGCGCGAGATTGATCCGACGGACGCGGGCGGACAATTCGCCGACCGCGGTTCTCAATACGAAACGGCAATTTTTTATTTCAACGAGGCGCAGAAGTCGTTTGCGGAAGCGTCGCGCGAGCGTTTACAAAAATCAGGTGTTTTTAACCAGCCGGTTCGGACAAAAATTTTGCCGGCACAGCCCTTTTATCCTGCCGAAGACTACCACCAGGACTACGCCCGGAAAAACCCGCTGCATTACAAGCAGTACCGCGCCGGATCCGGCCGCGAACCCTTCCTTAAAAAAATGTGGTGTGAGAGAAAATAGGCGAGAGAGTTACTTCTGAACCCATTCCCCGCTGGGAAGCTGCACCATTTCGCCGGGAGAGGCTTTCTCAAGCTGCACCGCGCCGAACGATTTTTCAACGGCGGCAAGTCCCTCGGAGCCCAGGGCATGCTGCAGGATGATCGCGCGGTAAATGATGCCCCGGTCGTGGTTTTCTGCATCCGCCAGGGCGCTGGCTTCCGGGGAGGGCCGCAAAACCTTGAGATAGCCATGGTGAGTTTCACCGAGGATGCTCTGAGATTTCAAACCTTTCAACTGAGTATACCGGCTTTGCCGGGCAGAAAGCGCGGCTTGAACTTCAGGCGTCATTTCCTTAAGGTCGTATTGTCCGGCATGTAACGGCAGCGGCCACGCAAGCAGAGCGATGAGTGCGGCGAGAATCAGATTTCGGGCTTTCATGTGCCTGAGCCTCCCTTGGCAACCATGTCTTCGATGTTGTTGGCAGTTTGTTTCAAGCCGCGGATATCAATCACCACATTGGCATTAATAGTGATCGGACGGTTTGGATCGCCGACGGCTTTGATCGTGCAGCCTGTCAAGGCACAGGCCGCAGCCAGCCCATAAATCCAACGAAACTGTTTTTTCATGCGGCCTTCGCCTGGAGTAGTCCGAGCAGTTGAAAGAGTTTCATAAATGCATTCTTCTCATCGACTTTGACGGTCATTTTCAAATTGAGATTCAGATTATACTCCGGAACCATGATCCGGAACACGGCCTTCACTGTATCGGCATTTTTAAGCGTGGCCTCAAGCGAAGCCTGGCTGTACCCGACCAGATCGCGGGTGCCGGCGAGTTTTTCAAGCACCGCTCTTTTTTTCTTTTTATGCAGGTAGGGAGTGACGCTGTCGAAAAAGCGGGCCTGCAATTTGCCGCCGGGTTCTGCCACGTGCAGAGCGGTCGAAAAATCCGACTCGGCCGAAGCCGTCTGCCGCAGATAAATCTCGCCTTCCAGCCGGCCGCTGGATCCCGCCAGATTATCCGGGTTTACCCAGACGATTTCAGCCAGGTTCAGATTTTGAACGGCGACTCGGGCTTCGAGCGACCCGTGCCAGCCTGGCGTATAAACCAGTGTGCCTGAAAGCCCGTCGCTGAGAGAGCCTGAGGGTTTTAGGCCGCTGAATTCAAAGGTGACGGGCTTCAGAAGCAGCAGCCGCCAAAGCGGCTCGCGGGTGGTCAGAGTGTCCAGGGCGAGCACCACCGGTTTTTCCGGAGTGGCGATCTCGCCGTGAACCCCTTCGATTCTGAGCCGCAGGGTTTGATCGATGCGCGCGTGCTCAACTCGCAGGGTTCCGGCAAAAAAGTCGCGGGCGCCGGCATTCAGCAAAGCTTCAGCGGTTTGGCGGGATATTTCATTCCAGTTCGGCGCTGTAAATGCACAGGCGAGGCTTGCGCCGAGAACAAGGGCGAGCCACGACCGGAAGGTGATTCGCAAGAACTTATGATTTGGCCGCTTGCGTGGCGCGAGCTTTATCCGCAATTTGACGAATGCGCGCCAAAATGGCCAAAGTCGGTTTGTGTTCTTTATCCACGGCCAGGGCTTTTTGGTAAAACCCCATGGCCACATTCAACTGGTTGCTGCCGAGGGCCATGTTGCCCATTTGAAAATACGAATCAGGATTTCGCGGATCGGCTTTCATTGCCGCGGTGAAATTCTGGATGGCTCCGGCCACATTACCTTGTTTAAGTGAAACCGTTCCCAGCCCGAGGTAGGCCCGGCCGCTTGAAGGATTAGCGCTCAGGGCTTGTTTGTAGGCTTGCGCCGCTTTTTCAAAATCCTTGTTGTCGACATACACAGAGCCCAGCATGACCAACAGGTTTTCATCGCCTTTTTGCTTTTGTAGAGCGCCTTCCAGGAGCGTCACGGCTTCCGAGCTTTTGCCGGCTTTGATCAGCGCGGCTGCCTGGGTGCTGACGTCACCGCCGCTTGCCGGGGCGCTGCCCGAGGCGCCATTCATCCAATTGGCCGCATAAGCAATACAGGCCACCACCGCGACGAAAACGAGCGTGAAAATACTTTTTTTAATGATAGAAGCCATGGGATCCTCCGATTTTTCTGGGGCAGCTTTAGCCGTGCCAAGGGTCGTCAACGTATGATAAAGTTACCACATTAAGGGTGTGAATTGCAAATAATGATCAAAAAAATTATAAATCACTACCCCTTATAAAATACGGCTTAAAACAGGGAATTTTGATACCTTCCGTCTCGCGCAAGCCGTTAGTTTTTTCTATAATATTGGATGCAAAAAATAGCCAGGCATGTTTGAAACCTTCGGCGGCTGTTCCATGAAACGTTTATTGACGACACTTCTTTGCGTGATTTTCCTTTTTCAGGCCGCGGCTTTTGTGCTTGACCGCGCGGTGGTCTTTTTTTGGAATTACGCTACGCGTGAAGCCGCGGGCAATGGCGTGCTTTTGCAGCGCCTGCAAATCAGCCATGCGGAATTGGGTTTGTCCGGTGTCCGCTGGCATGACGTGGGTTTCGACGTGGATATCCAAGGACACGGTGAATTTTCGGGGAGACGCACCGTCTCCGTAAAACTGCGCCGTCTCACTCTTGCGCCTGCCGGAATTTTCCCGCTGGCCGTAACTTTGCGCGGCAGCGGCCTGCAGATGGCTTCGCACGTGCTTGCCGACGTCCTTGACGAGCCGCACGATCAGGAGGAGTTTATCCAGCAGGGAGTTTTCCGGCTTCGCTTTGAGCCGGGACTGGAAAATCCCAGGCGGCTGCGGCGTAAACTGGGAGGCTTGTTTCAGGATACGCTGAAACTGGTTTATCTGGGAGAAGCCCGCCTTGATTTGACACTGTCGGCTGTGGCATTGTTCAAAATGCATCGTGAAACGTTCAAAATTCCGATGAAGTCCGAAAAACGCAGCGGCCGCATTTTTGTGACCATGCCCGCCGGAGATTTGCAGCGTTTATCGCAAAGCCTGGATGAACGGTTGACGCCGCAGGAATTGAGCGTGCTCTCCGAGCGGCCATTCCTTGCGCCGCAGCTGTTTAAAATCCGCAACACGGCCCGCCACGAGGCCTATCAGGCCAAAAAGAAAAACCCCGCCATTCCCAAGGATGCCTACCGGCACGTGCTTTGGAGTTATCTGCTGACGCGCGAATTCGGCGAGCGCATCGCACAGGAAGTGACCGATGCGCATGAAAAAGACCAGGTGGTGGCCAGCACGCAGGCTCAGCATGAGATGGACTATCACAACAACCGCATCGGGCGCGGCTACGCTAAAAAAAACGTGCCGCAAAATACGCTGCTAGAGAAGGTCCTTACAGACACTGCGGTGATTCGCTCCACACGCTAAAAACCACGAAGCATAAGTCTTTGTTGATTCCGGTTGAGACAGGAAGCTTCTCCGGCGCTCAAACAGTCCTCGGCTCTACGAGCCTGCGGAACTCGCGGCGGAGAACTTCCTGCCTCCTTAACCGCGTACAAAGACTTATGCTGCGTTTTTGGGAGAGACGCCATGTCAAACGGGGATCAGCTGTGATTAGCGGTGCCGGCTGAGGGTTCGGCGGATCCCTGGATGGCCGGGGGTTTCGCGGCGGCGGGGGGCTTTACGGCGGCTGCGTCCGGAACTTTGAAACAGTAGTGTTTCCAAATGGACACTTTCTCGGCCTTGGCGGTTTGATTGGGCCGCGTCATTTCGCGCACGAAAAATATTTCAAACTCATCCAGCAGGTCATTGCCGCTGTGATGCGCGTTCCAGTCGCGGCACAGATACTGACCGTAATAAAGCCGGTAATTCGCATTGCCGGCGGACCAGATGTTCATGAGAAATTTGCGCCAGCGCGTATTTTTATAAAACTGATAAACCGTTTCGGGTTTGTTCCAGTCTACGGGTGACGAACCGCTGCGATACACATCGAC
>JAHFHB010000188.1 GCA_023247135.1 Candidatus Omnitrophota bacterium | reverse complement strand
TAAGGGAACTCAACACCTGCGATTCTTTTTCAGCTCCTAAAAGCACGGGCATCATCGCCCCCGCAAAAAGCGCGTACTGAATGACCCCTTTTAGAAATCCGCCCCAATGCAGAAGCTTCAGCGATTCTGTCGCCCAAAGCACCCCGGCGAAATAGAAAAAAATCCCCAGTACTTTCATAAAAAAACGGGCCGTCTCCCGCACACTCTGAAGGTTCCGGAAGCAGACGCCTGCCAATAGCAGGAAATAAAAAATGGAAATCAGCCCTTCGGCAAAAGCCACCCCCTCGAGTTTCCAGCCGAGCCGGATAAAAAGAAAGTTGATCGCAAAACCGAAAAGCACACAGATGCCGTAAACAGGGATCAGCAGCCAGTGCTTCTTCACCGTCAGAAGAAATGTCGAGAACGAATGCGTCAACGCAAAGAAAAAAGACCCCAGGCTCAGAATTTTGAGCGCCTGGATTCCTGGCGTGTACTGCGGCAAAAGCCAGGGCACAATCCAGTCCGCCGAACACCAGACCAGTCCGATCAAAAGCGGGAAAATGCAGGCGAGCACAAGCGTCGGCTGCTTTAAATATTTAACCAGATCCCGGGGGTTATCTTTTTTAGCAAACGCTTCCTGAAAATGCGGAAAAAAAATAACCCCGAACATGTTCGGCAGACTGTAGAGGTAGTTATCCGCCATCAAGGCCACGCTGTAAATCCCCAGGGCTTCAAACCCCAGATATTTCGCCACCGTCAAGCGGTCAATGCTTGTCAGCAGCGAGCGCAGGATGTCGGAAACAAGCACGGCGGCACCCAGGCTCAAAAGCGGCAGAAAGGCTTTCCAGGAAAAATAAAAATTAAAGCGGTAGCTTGTTTTAAAGCGAATCACCAGGATCAACAGCACGTAATTCAAAATCATCCCCGCAAAAAAACCGTAAAGCTTGAACTTCCAGGTCAAAAGCACCGTCCAAAGCAGCGTGCAAAGGCTGGACACGATGTTGAGAAGCCCCGTCAGCATAAAAGCCTTGTGTGCGCGCAGTAAAACAATGTAGAGGTTGTAAAGCCTCTGCAGAACCACCAGCGCCGCAACGACCAGCAGGCCGTAAAAAATCGGCGGCGAATAATTTTTGCGGTTCCACAGGGCAAAGACGACGATCGCCACGCCCGTCAGGATGGCTGTCGCCACCGTAAAACTGTAGACCAGATTCTTGACTTCTTCGACTTTCGCCGTATCCCCTTTTTCCCTGAAATAAGGCACGTCGCGCGCCGTAGCCGTTGTGATTCCAAGCGAGGAGTGTTTGGCGTAATTTTGAATGACCTGCAGGAAGGCCCAAATGCCCATACTGGCGGGGCCGAGAAAGCGGCGCATCAAAATACCGTTGGCGATATCGAGGAACTGGGCAATGTAAGAGCTAAAAACATAGATGCCCGCGTCCTTCATGATTTCTTTTCGTTTCATCGAAGCTCCTTCATCGCACTAAGAAAGGCCTCTCCGGAAATAGCCTGCGGCATGCCGACAAAATCATTTAAAATCTTTTCGCGGCCGGCAGCCTGGTTCTTCAGCGCCTCCTGCGGATGCAGGCTCAACTCGCGATAGTGCCGGGCGAACTCTTTTGCATCACGCGCATAGGAAACGGCTCCCCACTCGCCAAAAGGGAAAACGGCCCTTTTCGCGCCGAAATCAGCCAGCAGCACCGGTTTATCCATAAGAATGGCTTCGAGTACCGTGGTCGAGGGCGGAGTAATCAAAAAATCACAGGCGCGAATAAGGTCGTAAATCGACAGGCTTTGCACCACGGAATAGCGGGTGCCCCGCCCTGACGAATTCATGAATTCCCTGTAAAATGAAACGTTGTGATCCTCATGATGCAATTTAATCACCAGATGCTTCTCCGGTGTTTGAGAGATGGATTTGAGGATACAGGTTAGCAAATCCGTTATTTCACAGCGGCTCATGTGAACATTATGCAGCCCACCACGAGACCCTTTGTTAAACGAATGCGTCGCATACAAAATGAAGCCCGCATCCGGGGAAATCCCAAGTTTTTTGCACAGAACCGATTTTTGCCGGTCAAGCCGCGCAGGCTCAGACTTCCGGCAGAACGGCGCCAGATGCACGGGGCCGACCACGCGAATCTTTTCAACCGGAATCTGCAGTTCACGATTCAGTTTGTCTTTAAAGAAGTCACCCCAGAGCAAGTAGCGTTGGGCAAGCCGGCTCTGCAGCTGGTAATGATAAATGGCGCCGTGCTGATATTCCATCGTCGCCACGGACAAATTCCGCGCAGCCAGCAACAGGCATTGACTTGAAACGGAATTTTCCTCATCGACAATAAAAGCAGCCGGCTTCTCTTTTTCAAGAAAGCAAGCCGCCAACCGCAGCTCTGCGGCCATTTGCGCCAACAGGCTGTCGAACAAATAATCGAACTTTTCCCGCAGCATGGGGACAAGGTTCACGCCCCGATAGCTGAACAAGCGCTGTCGTTCAGCCACCGCATAAAATTCTTTTTTTCTGGCGGCCCAATCCGCCGTTTGGGGTTCTGCCGCCACACCCAAATTTTTATACTCCACTCCCCGGCGCATTAAAGTAAAAAAAAGACGCGGTGCAATCTCAGGTTGATAATAGACAGGGTTGAATTGTCCGTCTTGCTTGAGCCGATCCATGAGGCCAAACACCAGCCGCGGCGCTCCTTTAAACATCACCCGCGGGCGTTTTCCGGCGCGATAGCGACACAAGGCATTCAAGGCTTGTTGGATTTTTTTTAAACCGGCGCGCAATACGAAATCCGGATACCGCTTTAAGTGCCCGGCGCGCGGCCGGAGATTTGAAAGTTCCTCTGCGCTCAAGACCGGTTTGAGAATACGCAAGTGGAGCGATGAAAATTCTTTGTTTAAAGACTCCAGAACGGCGGGGACTAACCGGCCTATAAATTTGTCCTGCGCGCCAAACCGCAGACGCGAAGCCGGACTCGCCGGCCATTCCACCGCAACAAGCTCATCCGGAGTCTCGTTTTCTATGATGGCTCGAAGCAGATCCGCGAATTTGTAGGCAGTCCCCATCGCCCGGCCCAATTCGTAGGCAAAGAGGCTCGTCAAACTAGCAGGCGGCTCAGAGAAAAGGACGCTGATTTCGGGGAGATTCAACCAGCCCTGAAGATCCCGGTGCGGGAGAGTGTTGAGCGACTGTAAATCCACTCGATCGTAATAATCCGATTCAGACTTCAACTGCCAGCTTCCCGGCAAAGGCCCCAAGTCCACGCCCGCATTGCAGTGAATGACCAATAGCCCATCGCTTTCGCCGGCCAAGGCCTGCCCAACGACCCGGCAATCCGCGGAATCTTCAACCAGGACAATGCGTTTCACAAAGCCCCCGGGTTTCTCACGCCGGAAAACCGGCCAATACCATGAAATCGGATAAGTAGTTTTGGTCGCAAAGAGTCTGGAAATTTTGCGCATGGGGCGCAAAGGCTGACAAATCGGGAACGCCGCGCTCCTGAGCGGTTGAGGCCAACAGAACGGCGGTTTCATAGACATCCATCCCGAAATACCAGGCCGCTGCCGGAGAAAATCCGGCGCTCACCAACGCCGTTGCCAAAGAAGAGTCCGTAAACATATGAATATGAGCGCTCGGAACCAGGTGCCGGATGACCCGGTCCGGAAAAATCCTCTGCGACGCCGTGCTCAGAGAAAACCAGCGCGGTATTTCCACAAAGATCATTCCGTGCGCACTCATTTTCTCCAAGGAGACCTCCAAAAAATTCATAGGCGCGGAGAGGTGTTCCAGACAGCCCCAAAAAGTAATCACGTCGTAGCGGCCTAGAGAATCTTTCGCTTGCAGAAAATCCAGACAATGCATTTCAATCCCGAAATTTTTCTGGGCAAAAGCGACTCCGGATTTGCTCAGCTCGACGCCTTCGGCAAGATAGCCCGCCTGCCGGGCTGCGGCCACGAAATGCCCGCTGCCCGCGCCGACATCCAGAATTGTTTTCGGCGGCTTCCCATAACGCTGGCCATAGGCCTTCACCACCCAATCCAGTTTGGGACGCACCACCTTCTGAATGCGTTCCTCCAGCTGGCCGGGATCCGCATAAACCGCTTGATAGTTTTCGTTTTCGGCATAAAAGGCTTTCAGCGCATTCGCCGACGGCCGGCGAGCCACATAGCGGTGAGTACAATGCCGGCAAACAATGTAGGGAGCGGTATAAATGACCGTTTCAATCTGGCTAAAGTCCGTTTCTGATCCGCAAACCGGACAGAGCCTGACTTCCTCAAGATCTCCGGAAGAAAAAAGAGCCTCGTTCTCTTTGCGCAAACGTATGCGCGTCTCTTCAAAGTCCTGAAGCATTTTGCGTTTAAGCGAGAAGGCATCGAGCGGTTTGCCGTAGTCCACGCGCAGGTCATAAGACGTCACGCGCGCGCCGTCCACAAAACGCCAGGTTTCCTTTTCCGCCAAAGACGGTTCCAGACTGCGCAAACGTTCCCAATAAGGTTTCGGAGTTTCCGGGTTCATGATTTAAGCCTGCCGGGCCTGTGGAATTTTTAATCCGTAAGGATGATGCGCGTTCGTCACAAACTTGCGCCCATAGCCGGCTAAAAGTTTATGCCCATAGTCAATAATGGCTTGTTCTTTCACAATACTCATGTTCGTCAAATGACGCCGGTAATAAAAACTCGCCCCCGGAACGGCAAGGCCTTTTTTTCCTGAC
>JAHFHB010000187.1 GCA_023247135.1 Candidatus Omnitrophota bacterium | reverse complement strand
GATAGTATTCCGTCACATTTTCAGTAATTTTTTTAGAATCGGAACAAACTCAACGTTGATCTGTTCGAAAGCCCGGTTGATATCGCCTTGAGCCACCTGAAGTCTCTTCAGCGGCAGGTCAATCCCGTCAAATTGGCGCGTAAACCGCCGCACGGCCACATCGCCGAATTGGCGCACTTCCGCAAGAATGCGCGCCACTTTTTTATACACCTCTTTATCAAAGTGGGCGTCAAAACCGCACGAAAGTTTTTTTTGAGTCTGTTTATCCCAGTGAAAAACCTGCATGGGGTGACTACGCTCCCGATTCTAAAAAAGCCATGGCTTTACTTTCGATATCCGCCCAGGATTTTTCAAGCTGGCCCTTGTTTTCACCGCCGCCCTGAACCAAATCCCTGCGGCCGCCCCCACTGACTCCGGCAAGCAGCGAAATTGCTTTCATCAGCGGGCGAAGGTCAAGATTTGAGGGCTGCAAATCCTGGCTCATGCCAAGAAGCACCTGAACCTTGCCCTCATTTTCAGCCGCAAGCAGATAAACGGTTTTCTGTGCTTCGGATTTGAGCCAATCCGAAAGCGGCAGAAGTTTGGAAGGCGCCACGTCCTGCCCGCGAAAAGAGACAAACTGCACCGCCCCCGCCTTTTTGGCGCTCTCCATGAGCTTCTTCCCGTCGAATTGCTGGGACGAGCCTTTTTCCAGGTCTTTCTCCATTTGTTTCAGCGATTTACGCAGCTTGGCCACGCGTTCCATCAGCTCCTCCGGCGTCGCCTTGAGTTCCTGCGAAAGCTCACTTAAAAGCCCGCGCGCCTTACGCATCGCTTCCAAGGCGCCCTCTCCGGTCAAGGCCTCAATCCGCCGCGTGCCGCTGGCCACCGAAGAATCGCTGACCAGCAAAAAAGCCCCGATCTGCCCTGTCTGATCGCAATGCGTCCCTCCACAGAACTCTTTACTGAATCCAGGCACCGTCACGATTCTCACATGACTGCCATATTTTTCGCCGAAAAAAGCCAACGCGCCTTCGCGCTTGGCTTCCTCAATCGGTTTTTCTTCCTTGGACAGCACGCTGTTTTTCATGATTTCGGCATTGACTGCGTGTTCAATGTCGCAAATCTGCTTTTCTGAAAGCGGTTTCGTGTAAGAAAAATCAAACCGCAGCTTCTCGGGGCTCACGAGCGATCCCAGCTGCCGCACTTCCGGGCCCAGGATATTGCGTAAAGCCGCATGCAGTAAATGCGTCGCCGTATGATTGCGCATCGTCCGCTGGCGCGTTGCCAGATCCACCGCCGCCTTCACTTTCATTCCCGCCTCAGGCTTCCCCGCCTCAATTTTGACGGAGTGCACGAAAACCTTGTCCTTCTTCTGCGTATCCAGCACCGTCAAGCGGAGCCCGGCCCCTTCCATCCGTCCACGGTCACCGACCTGTCCGCCCGACTCGGCATAAAAAGGCGTTTGGTCCAGAACCACCACGGCCTCCGTATCCTTCTGTTCCACGAAAAGAATCTGCGCCGGCACCTCAATCGAATCATAACCCACGAATTGCGTCGCCGGCAGGGCAAGCAGTTTGCGCTCTAAATCCGTGCTTACAAAAATACTTCCTGAAATCTGGCTCGCTTTTTTTGCTCTTTCCCGCTGTGCGGTCATCAGCGCTTCAAACTTCTGCCGGTCCGTGGTCAGGCCAGCTTCTTCCGCAATCATGCGCGTAAGCTCTTCGGGAAACCCGTAGGTATCATAAAGTTCAAAGACAACACTGCCGGGCAATTCTTTGGAGCGCGAGTTTTTGACGGCGGTCAGATGATTCTCAAGAATGCGCAGCCCGGTATCCAGCGTTTCCAAAAAGCGCTCTTCTTCCGCACGAAAAGCCGTTTGAATGCTTTGCTGAGACTCTAAAATTTCCGGGTAACCCGTTTTCATGGCTGCGATCACACTCGGCACAAGCGCGTAAAGCAGCGGTTCCGTATGCCGGCCGCCTTTAAGCAGGCAGCCGGCCTGCCAAATCGCACGCCGCACCAATTTCCGAATGACGTAGCCTCTGCCTTCGTTGGAGGGAGTCACTCCGTCCGCCATGGCCATCACCACGGCGCGCAAATGATCCGTGATCATGTAAAACGTCCGTGCATTTCCGGGATTCTTTTCAGCGCCAAGGATTCTGGACAAGTCCGCAAGAATTCCTGCAAAAAGATCGATTTCGTAATTCGCCTGCTTGCCCTGAAGAACGCAGGCGAGACGCTCAAGCCCCATGCCTGTATCGATATTTTTATTTGCCAAAGGCGTAAGAATGCCGCCGTCTTTGCGGTCAAACTGGGTAAAAACCAGATTCCAGATCTCCGCGAAACGCCCATCGGTATCTTCGATGTCTCCCCCGTCGGGATGCGCGGCATTCTGATCGTAGTAAATTTCAGAGCAGGGACCGCAGGGGCCGTTCGGCCCATCCTTGGGGGCATTCGACGGCCAGAAGTTCGACTTGTCACCTTTTTTGTAAATCCAATCAGGCCGAATGCCAATCTTATCCTTCCAAACCTTGTAGGCTTCCTCATCCGACTCGTGAACGCTGATACGCAAACGCCGCGGGGAGATCTTGAACTTTTCAATTAAAAGTTCCCAGGCCCACACAATGGCTTCTTCCTTAAAATAATCTCCGAACGAAAAATTTCCAAGCATTTCAAAAAAGGAATGGTGAAAAGCAGTGCGGCCGACCTCCTCCAAATCCCCCGTGCGCAGGCATTTCTGCGCAGTCGCGGCACGCCGGATGTCTTTTTTCAGCCCCAGGAAATATTCCTTGAACTGATTCATGCCCGCCCCCGTAAAAAGTAGCGTCGGGTCGTTCTGCGGCACCAGAGAATCGCTTGAAATAACCGTGTGGCCCTTGCCCTTGAAAAAATCAAGGTAGAGCCTTCTGATCTCGTCCGTCTTAAGCATGATTAATCACAACCTTTTTCCACATGCCGGGTCTGCCACTTTTCAACAAACTCAAATACCCTCGCAGATTCAAATCCGCTCCGCGCCAAAAAATCAGCCAAACTCTTCATTCTTTTCAAAAATTGCCGGGACGCGGTTCTCCGCCAAAATTTCTCAGCGGCAAGCTCCATGGATTCTTCTTCTATTTCGGGAGTCAGCAAGCTCAGCGCCGCACGCACTGATTCGCCGCGAAACCCGTGCCGGTTCAGCTCAAAAGCAATGCGCTTACGCCCTCTGCGATTTCCAATGCCTTTGGCAACCACGCGTTTGGCCGCTTCCTCTTCATTCAAAAGGTGGTGGGTCTTCAACCGTTCGAGCGCCTCTTCAATCTCGCCCGAGCCAAATCCTTTTTCAGCCAGGCGCTCTTGCAGCTGGCTGGCACTTTTATCGGAGCCCGCCAGAAGTTTCAGCGCCGCATTCCAAGCTGTTCCCTTGGGGAGTGTTTTTTTCATCGTGTTCTTGAATAAAGACAAAAAGGGCGGCAGACTTGCCGCCGCCCACCCTTTTTGGCTAAAACTCAGACGCCCGGCACTCTACTCTTCGCTGGGAAGGGCAGCAACCGGCGCCGGCGCCGTCGTCATCTTTTCGCGCACTCGCTCTTCAATTTCCTCGAGAAGTTTGGGATTATCTTTCAGATGAAGCTGCGCGGCATCACGCCCTTGGCCGATTTTTTCGTTGTTGTAGCTCAGCCAGGAGCCGGATTTCTCGATAATCTGCTGGGAGATGGCCAAATCGATAATGCTGGATGCGCGCGAAATGCCTTCGTTAAACAGAATATCGAACTCAGCCTGTTTAAACGGAGCCGCGCACTTATTCTTCACCACTTTCACTTTGACCCGGTTTCCAACGACATCCTCGCCCTTTTTCAGGCTGGCGATGCGCCGGATATCCAGCCGCACGGACGCATAGAACTTGAGCGCCTTGCCGCCGGGCGTTGTTTCCGGATTGCCGAACATGACGCCGATTTTTTCACGCAGCTGGTTGATGAAGATGATGCACGTTTTAGAGCGGCTGATAATGCCCGTGAGCTTGCGCAGTGCCTGCGACATCAGCCGCGCCTGCAGCCCCATGTGAGAGTCCCCCATTTCCCCCTCGATTTCCGCTTTCGGAACGAGCGCCGCCACCGAATCGACCACGATAAGATCGACGGCGTTGGAGCGCACCAGCATCTCTGCGATCTGAAGCGCCTGCTCGCCGGAATCCGGCTGTGAAATCAGCAGATCTTCAAGTTGAACCCCTATTTTTTGCGCGTACGTGGGATCCAGCGCATGTTCGGCGTCAATAAAAGCGGCCACGCCTTTCTGTGCCTGGATACGGGCAATGATGCTCAGTGTCAGAGTTGTTTTGCCGCTCGATTCCGGCCCATAAATCTCCACGATGCGGCCCCGCGGCACCCCGCCGATTCCCGTGGCCAGGTCCAGGCTCAGCGCACCGGTCGACAAAGCCGCGATCGGCTGCCGGCCCTCCTCGTTCATCTTCATAATGGCGCCTTTGCCAAATTGCTTTTCAATTTGCAGCAGGGCTAATTCCAAGGCTTTGTTTTTCTCCTGGGCGAGCTTCGCCAACGCCGTTTCATCTTTTGCCGGTTTCTTTTTTTCAACAGTTTTTTCAGTCATAGCATTACGTCCTTAGATTAGAATTCCGTGGTGAGGGGCTATTCTACTGGTCAGCAAAAAACGTGTAAAGCAAATCCTTATGCGGTATTCCGGCATTTCCCGGAACGCTGCGGAAACCGCAGCATTCCGGA
>JAHFHB010000186.1 GCA_023247135.1 Candidatus Omnitrophota bacterium | reverse complement strand
CAGGAAAACAAGATCGACGGAGCCGATCGGCCCGTTGCGTTGTTTGGAAATGATCACTTCGGCGCGGTTTTTATTTTCCTCGGTCGGATTATAATATTCTTCGCGGAAAAGGAACACCACGACGTCCGCATCCTGCTCAATGGCTCCCGACTCGCGCAAGTCTGAAAGCTGGGGCCGGTTGCCCGTGCGGGATTCGACCGCGCGCGAAAGCTGGCTGATTGCAATCACCGGTACGCGCAATTCACGCGCAATGGCTTTCAAGGATCTTGAAATTTCAGAAATCTCCTGCTGGCGGCTTTCCGCGCGGTTAGTGCTGCCCTGCATCAGCTGAAGATAATCCACCACCACCAGCTGAATGTCATGCTGCATTTTCAAACGGCGGGCCTTGGCACGGATTTCGAGCACCGTCTGGCCGGGCGTGTCGTCGATAAAGATCGGAGACTCCGACAATTTCCCCGCTGCGCTGGTCAGTTTCGGCCAGTCCTGATGCGAAAGATACCCGGTACGCACGCGCTGCGCATCCACCCGCGCATGCGAGCACAGCATTCTTTGCACCAGCTGTTCCTTGCTCATTTCGAGCGAGAAAAACACCAACGGTTTTTTGAGAAGGATACCGATGTGTTCGCAAAGCGCCGACACAAAGGCCGATTTGCCCATCGAGGGGCGGCCGGCAATGATAATGAGATCGGAAGGCTGCAGCCCGGCGGTTTTCACATCGAACTCATGGAAACCGCTGGCCAGCCCCGTGACGTGCTCGCGGCGCTGGTAGAGCTGGTCGATCGTTTCCATGCTGTGGTGAATGATGTCTTTTAAAGCCACGGCCTTGCCGTGAATCTCATGCCCGCTGACATCAAAAATCATTTTTTCCGCACTGTCGATCAAAGCCCGCACGTTGTCGCCCGCACTAAAACACTCCTGCACAATCCGGGTGGATTTATCAATCAGGCTCCGAAGCAGCGCTTTTTCCTTCACGATCTGCGCGTAGTGTTCGATGTGCGCGCTGGTCGGCACCTGCGAAGTCAGATAGGTCAGGTAAGTCGTTCCGCCAACCGCTTCGAAAGAATTCTGTTTTTTAAGTTCTTCGGAGACCGTGAGCAGATCGACCGGCTGATTTTTTTCAAACAGGCTGACGCAGGCGGCAAAGATGCGGCGGTGATTTTCGTCGTAGAAGTATTCGGGACGGAGAAGCTCAATGCCTTTGAAGAGGGCCTGTTCATCGAACAGCATCGCCCCAAGCACCCCCACCTCCGCTTCACGATTCTGCGGCGGAACTTTTTCCAGCATGTTTTCAGCCGAGGGTGACGGCATGGCCGTTGTTCCTGCTTTGGTATGAAGGCAAAATTTTTGCGGAAAATATGGCTTCGGGCTCAGTCCTTGCGGAGAACTTCCAGCTGCAAACTGGCTTTCACCTGCGGAAAGACCTCAACGCTGATCGTATAGCTGCCCAGCGCTTTGATGGGCTCTTTGATCAGCACTTTCTTTTTATCAATCGCAAAACCCTTTTCAGCCAGCAAGGCACTGACGTCTTCGGTCGTCACGGAACCAAACAGCTTGTCGTGTTCGCCGCTAGCCGCGCGCAGTACGAATTTTGCGCTTTCGATTTTTTTGGCGGTTTTTTCGGCCTCGCCCTTTTGTTCCGTCAGCCGCTTGGCCGCGCGGGCTCGCTGTTCATCCACAAACCGCTGGCTTGCGGCCGTCAGCGGCAGCGCCGCTTTTTTCGGGAAAAGAAAGTTGCGCGCAAATCCATCGCGAACGCGCACCACGTCGCCCTTACGTCCGACTTTCTCGACATCTTTCAACAGAATCAGTTCCATGAATTTTGCTCCTTAGACAAAAGTGTTTAAGTAAAAACTACAGGCTTTCGATTGAAAACGCCAGAATGCCGGCATGCCGCGCACGCTTGATGGAGCTCACAAGCCGCCCCTGGCATTTGGAACAGTTTCCGGTCGTACGGCGGGGAATAATTTTCCCCTTTTCCGTCAAATAGCGCAAAAGACGGTCGCGATCCTTGTAGTCCACGCTGACTTCAGCGCACAACCGGCAGGTTTTCTTGCGCATAAAACGGCTTCCGCCTGAACGCTCGCGCATGGGACGGTCGCTGCGCATCCCGCCTCCGGGTCCCCCGCGACTTCCCCCGCTTCTCGACCCGCCGCCGCGTCCGCTTGATGTCTGCTCTCTCATAATGGTCTCTTTCCTTTTCAATGATTAAAACGGCCGATCCGGTTTTCAGTCCGGCCGCTGACTTGTCTGTAAAATGGCCTGTTTGAAATTCTGGCGCCTTACCTAGAAGGGAACTTCGTCGTCGGGGCGAAGCTCGTCCTTTGCAATCGAAAGGGAAGGACCTGCGGAAGGTTCTTCAAAAACCGCGCTGCCTTCATCCGGATACCCCTCCTGGCCGCCTTCGGTTTTGGCTCTGCCGGTTCCGAGAAACTGGACACTCTGCGCCACCACTTCCATCGTGGAACGTTTGCTGCCGTCCTGCGCTTCCCAACTGCGGCTCTGCAGGCGGCCTTCCACAAAGGCCGGGCGGCCCTTTTTCAGGTATTCATTACAGATTTCCGCGAGCTTGCCCCACACCACGATCTTGATGAAACTGACTTCTTCCCGTTTTTCACCGCTCGCGGCGGCAAAATTGCGGTTCACGGCAAGAGTAAACGTCGTGACCGGCTGACCGGACGGAATGTAGCGCAATTCCGGGTCGCGCGTCAGGTTCCCCATCAACATCACTTTATTGAAACTTGCGGCCATGACGAATCTCCTTAAGCAACGCCGGCGTGATCAGGCCTCACGGAATGCGGCACCCGCGTCTTCTTCTTTTTATCACGAGCGGATTCCGGCTTTTTTACCGTGATCATAAATTTCAATACGGCCGCATCCAGCGTTAAGATGCGGCTGATTTCCGTAATCGCGAGCGTGTTGACTTCAAAATCATAAATGACGAAAAAACCGTCGCGGTTTTTCTTGAGAGGATATGCGATCGGCCGGCGGCCCCACTCATTCTTTGCCTTGATCGACCCGCCCTGTTTTTTCACCAGCTCTTCAAAAACTTCGAGCTGTTTTTTATGGGCGTCGGGAGCGGTCTCCGGCGCTAAAATAAGAAGACATTCGTATGCTTTCATTCCTGGTTACTCCTTAATGAACCCGCAAGCGGGCAAGATTCGAAAATGGGTGTCTAATCTAGCACAAAGGCCCCGTGAGGGCAAGCCTTGCCTGCCAGTTCTGTCTGCCGGGAAAAAGTTCTGGAAACAACCGCCGGCCTCTCGGCTCTAATCCTTTGTCAGTCTTCGATTTACAGCATTCATGGCTTGCTCAATGGGGCCTTCAAGCCAAAGCCTGCAGGCGTCCTTGGCACGCCCCAAAAACTCGGGCATGGTTTTCCATTCGTCCTGGCTAAAGTCGTGGAGAACAAACTCAGCCAAATCCCCCTGGGCAGGATATTCGGAAATCGCCTCTCCCCCGAGAGGCGCAATGCCTAGACGAAGCCGCGGGTAATTTTCACTTCCCAGAGCGGCCTCAATCGATTTCAAGCCGTTGTGCCCGCCGCTTGAGCCTTGCGGCCGAATCCGCAGATGGCCGAAAGGCAGCGCAATGTCATCGCTGACAACCAGCAAATCAAGCGCCGGAACAACAGGATACCAGCCCAGCAGGTGTTTGATCGTTGCGCCGGAAACATTCATGAACGTTTCCGGATAGCATAGCAGGACTTCATGCGCGTCCCACATGCCGCGCGCCGTCATCCCCTGAATCTTTTTGTCACGCTCCCACGTCAGCCCCAGCGTTTCCGCCAGTGATTCAACAAGCCGGCGGCCGATATTATGCCGCGTCTTTTGATAGCGGATGCCCGGATTTCCGAGGCCGACGATGCATTTCATAGGGAGATTATTTTTTCGCGGGCTCCGCGGCACCTTCAGCACCTTCGGCCGGCTTCTTGCCCTTTTCAATGACTTCCGGCTCCGCCGCGGCCGCCGCTTCTTCCGCCGTCTCTTCTTTTTCAAGACGCGTCGCGTGCACACCGGCCACCACTTCACCGGGTGCAAACAGACAGGTCACGCCCTGCGGAAGCACCAGGTCTTTGGCATGGATCAAGTCATTGATCTTGAGCGGCTTTGCGTCGACGAGAATCGATTCAGGAATCTGCGTAGGCAGACACTCGACTTCGATTTCGTGGTGAATCACGTCAAAAACACCGCCCTCTTTCACGCCCGGAGATTCCTCAACATTCTTGACTTCCAGCGGCACTTTCACCCGGATTTTTTCCGTCATGGAAATCACGGTAAAATCCACGTGTTCGATCTGGTCCGAGACCGGATGATGCTGAACCTCTTTGATGAGGCAGGTGGACTCTTTGAGTTTTCCCGCGGGCAGCTGCAAGTTGATGATCACGTTCGTGCCGCTCTTGGTGTGAATCGTAGCTTCCAGGCTGCGGCGCACCACCTCAATCGAAAGCGGCGCCATGCCATGGCCGTACACGACCGCCGGCACCTTGCCGCTGCGGCGCAGACGCTTGGCATTGCGCGAGCCTTTTAATTCTCTGGGTGCGATGTCTAAATTCACGATCTTCATTTTGGTTTCCTCCGTTTGAATGATGAAAACAGTTTCAGGCTTCCACGCCTATTTTTGCAAAAAGGGAACTGACCGACTCGTTCTGGTGAATGCGCCGGATGGCTTCCGAAAGCAACGGCGCCACCGACAGCTGAATAATTTTCGGGATCTGCTTTTCCGGCCCGAGCGGAATCGAATCCGTCACA
>JAHFHB010000185.1 GCA_023247135.1 Candidatus Omnitrophota bacterium | reverse complement strand
ATCACTGCTCTTCACGCCGCGACCAGCCCCCATCAAGTGCTGCGGCTGATAGGGCTTCTTGGGCGGCGCTTTCTTGATCCGATAGGACCGCGCCGCCGCATCGGTGCGCTCGAAATAAGTCAGCGTGACAAAACCTTTCGTCGAAACCGTGGAGGTGACGAAGTCCTCACCGATCACCAGCGTTTCAAACCCATCGTCGCTCGACGTCTGCCCAATCGCCTTGATGATCAACTGCCCCTTCATAAAATCAGGCTTGTAGTAAACCACCGCATACGAGGTGGAATCTGCCTTCAGCCCTTGAATAATCTGATCACCGTCTTCTTTTTTCTTCTTATGCGGCACATAGAAAACGGCCGTGCGCGTCACCGTTTTGTTCGGTAAATCCACAAAATACACCGCCTGGTCCCCGCCCTCGTTCTCCTTGAGTTTTCCGTTGTCAAAAAAATAAGCCGCTTTCGCCGTGGCTTGAACCTCGAAAGAACGAAGCTCGGGCTGCGGTTCACCCGCCGCCCCCGCAGTTCCCTCCGCCTGCGCCTTTTGAGTCGGCCCCAAGAAAATTCCAAAGCCCAGCAGAGCCGGCACAATCACCCAGGTTAGATTTTTTATTTTCATGGTTTATTTTTCGGACGGATGATCGATTTGGTGCTGGACGGCCTTGATGAAATCATCCACGGAATCGATCCCGAGTGATTTGGCTTTGTTTAAATCCTCCAGGGTCCCGGCAAAGTCTCTCTTGTAGTACCGGGCCACGGCACGGTTGTAATAGGCCTCGCCCTTTTTGGGATCTTTCTTGAGTTCATCCTCGGCTGTTTTAATGACTTCTTCCGGATGGGCCAATCCCCAGACCTGCTTGAGCAGTTCGTCTTCGACCGCATGCCCCAGGGATTTGGCTTTCGCCAAATCCTTGTAGGCCGATTCAAATTGTTCTTTGTAGGACTTGGCCACACCGCGGTTGTAGTAAGCCACCGCCAGGGCCGGGTCCAAATCCACCGCCCGGTTCAGATCCAAAATGGTTTGATCCAGATCATGTTTGAGAAACTGAACCATCGCGCGGCCGACATAGGCCTGGGCAAACTTGGGGCTGATCTCTGAAGCTTTGTTGAAATTGCTCAACGCGCGATCCAGGTCATTGGTACGCACCAGAATCATCCCCCGGTGGAAATACAATTCCGGCCGCGACGGCTCGGCCTTGATGGCTTCCGCCAGCTGGTCCAGAGCTTCCTGGTTCTTGCCGGCGTCTGCCAATGCCAGCGCCTGTTTGACGGGATCAACGGCCGGCGTGTCCGCGGCGAAAGCCAACGCCTGCCCCAAAACAAGTGCGAAAATAATTAAAACAACGGTTTTTTTGTAATTCATACGAGAGATTCCATCCTTCGGAGTTTACAAACCCGCTCAAGGTTCATACAATTGGCAAAAGATCCATAAAATCAAAGAGCAGGGATTATAGCAGAAAACAGGCCGCATGAAAGCACGCAGACAACCTGAAAAATTCCGCCGCCCCCGCCAGGAAAAAATCATCACCGTCACGGTGGATAAGCTGATTCAGGGCGGCCAGGCGCTGGCACGCTCCGCCGGAAAGGTTTGTTTTTTGTGGAATGCCCTGCCGGGTGAAACGGTCGAGGCGCGCGTGCTCGAAGAAAAAAAAGGCTACATTCAAGCTACAGCGCTTCAGGTTCAAACGGCCGCACCGGAACGTCTGCCGCCCCAAGAATCCCATTTCCTTTCTTGCTCTCCCTGGCAAATCCTGTCATGGGAAGCGGAAAACCTTTGGAAGTGTGAAATTGCCCGCGAAGCCTTTGCGCGCGCCGGCCTGTCGGATGAACTGCCGGCCCCCCTGGAAATTGCGGCGGCACCCTGGCCTCAAACGGGCACCCGCAATAAAATCGAATATCATTTTGTCGAATGTAAAACTGAGGGCCGCCAACCCCGCCTTTCACTGGCACTCAGCGGACGTCGCTCGCATGAACTGATTCCGGTGGAGACCTGCTGTCTGGCAATGCCGGCCGTCAATGAAACGGCCCTTGCCCTCCTGGCTGCTTTAGCCAAAAGAAATATCCCCTGCGCGGCACTGCGGCGGCTCGTCGTCAAAACAAACGGACGCGGTGAAACAGCGGCGGCTCTTTTTACGGCCAAGCCCCTGAACCTGTCCTTCCTCCCTGAATTGCCCGCACATTGCCGGGGCTGGCAGCTCTTTCAGGAGCTCGGTTCCAAAGAAAACCGTTCCTACACGCCGCTGGCCGCAGAAGGCGATCCGGTGCTGGAGTACCGCATCCGCGAAGTGATGCTGCGTGCAGGGCTGCAGAGTTTTTTTCAAATTCACCTGACTGTCTTTGAGATGGCTCTGGAGGACATGCGCCGTTTTCTGCGTCCTGAAAAATCCGTGGTGGACTATTACGCCGGCACCGGCGCCGTCAGCCTGCCGCTGGCGGATTTCTTTAAGGATGCCGTACTTGTGGAAGCCCATGCGGAAGCCGCGCACTTCGCCGAGGAAAATATCCGCTTCAATCGCTTGACCGATCGCTGTAAAGTGCTGCTGCAAACGGCGGCGAGTGCCACGGCTGTTTTTTCATCAGAACATTTCGTCATTCTGGATCCACCGCGCGCCGGCCTTGAAGCCGGACTTCTGGAAAGCCTGCTGGCCGTCCGGCCGGAACGCATTCTCTACCTCTCCTGCGACATCGCGACTCAAGCGCGGGACATCGCCAAGCTGGCGCCTGTTTATAAACTAAGTTTCTTCAAACTCTACAACTTTTTTCCAAGAACGCCGCATTTTGAATCGCTCTGCATCCTCGACCGCCGCTGACTTTGGGCAGCCCCCCACAAGTTTCAGCTTGCCCGCGGCACGCACGTTGGATACAATCGCCCGCATGGTTTCCCCCATCCCGGCAGGGGTTTGCTGCCCACACCCCTTTTCCCAGAGGAATTTTTCGTTATGATGACCGTCAGCGGCGTCACGCTACAATTCGGTAAACGCGTTTTATTCGAAAACGTGAATCTCGTTTTCTCCCCAGGCAATTGCTACGGCATCGTCGGAGCGAACGGCTCCGGCAAATCTACTTTTCTTAAAATCCTTTCCGGTGAAATCGAATCCAACGCAGGCACGGTTTCCGTACCGGCAGGCTCGCGCATTTCCATGCTTAAGCAGGACCAATTTGCCTATGACGAGTACACCGTGCTGGCCACCGTCATCATGGGCCATAAGCGGCTTTATGAGGTGATGAAAGAAAAAGACGCGATTTACGCCAAACCGGATTTCAGCGAAGCCGACGGCATCCACGCCTCCGAGCTTGAAGCAGAGTTTACGGAAATGGGCGGCTGGGAGACGGAAAGTGAGGCGGCCAAACTCCTCAGCGATCTCGGCGTCAAGGAACCGTTCCACGCCCTGCCGATGAAACAGCTCAAGGCCAATCAGAAGGTTCGCGTGCTGTTGGCGCAGGCGCTTTTCGGCAATCCGGACTTTTTATTGCTGGATGAACCGACAAACCAGCTGGATCTGGACGCCTGCCAGTGGCTGGAAGAATTTTTATACGAATTTAAAAATACGGCCATCGTCGTGTCCCATGACCGCCATTTCCTCGACAAGATCTGCACGCACGTCGCCGACATCGACTACAATAAAATTCAGCTCTACCCGGGCAACTACACTTTCTGGTATGAGTCCAGCCAGCTGGCACTGCGCCAAAAGTCTGATTCCAACAAGAAAATTGAAGAAAAACGTAAAGAGCTCCAAACCTTCATTGCCCGTTTCAGCGCCAATGCGTCGAAAGCGCGCCAAGCCACCAGCCGCAAAAAACTGCTGGAAAAACTGACGATTGAAGACATCAAGCCTTCCTCGCGCCGCTACCCATCCGTCATGTTCAAGCCTTTGCGCGAGGCGGGCAACGACCTGCTGGAAATCGAACACCTGAGCAAGTCCGTGGACGGCAAACGCCTGTTCCACAATTTAAACATGCGCGTGGAAAAAGGCGACAAGATCGCTTTTGTCGGACCACTCGATCACGTCAAAACCGCCCTTTTTCAGATTCTCATGGGCGAACAACCCGCCGACGCCGGAACCTTCAAATGGGGCGCATCCGCACTGCGCGCTTACTTTCCCAAGGACAACAAGAAATTTTTTGACTGTGATTTAAGTCTGATCGATTGGCTGCGGCAGTTTTCGAAGGAAACGGACGAGGGGTTTATCCGCGGATTTTTGGGCCGCATGCTTTTTTCGGGGGAAGAATCTCTCAAAAAAGCCAGCGTGCTTTCCGGGGGCGAGAAAGTCCGCTGTATGCTGTCACGCATGATGCTCACGGCGGGCAATGTCTTGATCTTGGATGAGCCGACCAATCACCTGGACCTGGAATCGATCACGGCCTTGAACACCGGCCTCACGAATTTTGACGGCACGATTCTTTTTTCCTCGCATGACCGTCAATTTGTGCAAACCACCGCCAACCGCATCGTCGAAATCACGCCGCATGGGGCCATGGACCGCCAGCACACCACGTTTGACGATTACCTGGCCGATCCCGAAATCCGCACGCGCCGTGAAGCGCTCTACCGCGATATTCCCGTCGAGGTGTGATCCTTGCCGCTCACCGGCTGGTGCTCGGTGATGTTGACGAAAAATTTTCCGAACCCGCCGCCGCGCATCCACGCCAGCGCGAGGGCCAGCAGTGCGGCAGCAAAAAAAGTCTGAAACAGAAGCCGCAGAAGCGGCAGCCACCAGCGCCAGAGTTTCTGCCGCCTCGGTACCGGCCTTTCAACGCGGCC
>JAHFHB010000184.1 GCA_023247135.1 Candidatus Omnitrophota bacterium | reverse complement strand
CAGGCTTACCGGTTCACTGCTTTGACGCTGACTGATCGCCGTGTTGACACCGGGACGATTGCTCAAAGCTCCGCTAGCACCCCCGCGCCACAATAATTTTTTCGCTCCCTCCCGGAACCTTTAATAAACCTTCCGCAACAAAGGAATCAAAAAGTTCACCCGCATCGTAGTCATTGACGACGCGATCCTGCGGATTGAATCCGCGGACTACCCATGCAGGAGCCTGTTTGATCGTATTTTCAAGCAGCAAGCTTCCGCCGGCAATACGCAGATTCGCCGGATCATCCACATTTTCAAGAAACACAAATGCCAGCATGTGTGGATTCTCATACATGATGTTGCCCTGGCGGGTCCAACAGGCATCGCTAAAATAACCGCTGAGCTCTCCCAGGATGCCGCGCGTCGGCAAAACCGTAAGCTCAATCCACTTTTCTTCTTTCTGGGATTTAGCCAGTTCAAGCGCCTCTTGCATGGCTTTAAAATCAAGAAATTTTCTCAGGGCATCCCGCGTGCTTTTGTCGAGGGCCAAATGGGCTTCGTCATGCTCGGGATTGTCACCCAGCACGTGTTCTTTGATGATGTTCCTGGTAAATTCCAGGAAGGTACTCAGATTGGCGATCGAGATAGCCCGGTCAGCAGAGAGTTTTTCGCGGAAAATATCCGCATAGCTGGATCGTGTTTGAAGCCCCGCGACAAAAAGCATCCGGCGAAGGTAAATCTCCAGCTCCTTGTTTTTCTTCTTTTTAGGCTGGTACGCTCCAACGGCGCCCATTAAATCCGCCGGGGTTTTGGCTTGCCGAACTGCCTGGAGGGTCGCTGCCAGAGATTTCTGTTTCTGCCCAAGCCCGATCAACGCCTTTTCGTTAGTCTGGTTTAACTGGATATCTGCCGCTACTTGTTCAGTTTCTTTTTCGAGGTTAGCCAATATCGGAGTCTGGAATTTTTCGACTATTTGCTGCGGTGTTGCATTCACAAGCGTCAGCGCCTCTTCGATGTCGCCGGCGACTTCCTGAAAACCCAGTTGGCTATCGGCTGTAAATTCTACCTTGGCATATTTTCTAGCCCGTATTTTGAACGTGCGCGGCACTTCACGGCCAGCCGCATCCTGAGTCAGCCATTCTGCCGGAAGATTTTGAAAGTCTGCGTTTGCCTTATGCTGCAAAAAGTTCGAAACAAGATCTTCAATTTTAATATCGTGTCGTTTCCATTTGGAGCCGTCAAAATTAGAGAGCACCCGCAAAAGATCCAGCTTGAATGGATTACTCAAAATATCTGCCGGCAATTCGTCCTTCAAAATAATGTCCGCATAAAAACTCTGCAGAATCTGCTTCATCTGAAGAATGCCGTTTTTGATTCTCGCGTCTTTCTCGCCAGGCTCCGCCTTAATCCCTGCGTTTCTTACCGAGTCACTTTCAAAATCATCTTCTTTGATCGCCGCATACACCTTTAAAAGTTCCGGCGCCTGGTGCAAGCCGATATCTTTGACAAAATCAATAAAAACATCGGGTTGAAAGCTCTTGCTCCGGATTAAAATATCTACCGTTTGAAACACTCTTCCCGGGTCATACGCTTTGAGCCCCTTCATAAGTTTCTCAATCAAGGCTCCAGGATCTTTAACGCCAAGCTCGAAGAATCGGGAATACCACCAAAATACATTCACGGGCTCCTGCGCCGTTTCATAGGCTTTGATAAATTCAGGATTCAGGATTTGCTTTAAAACGGCGGCCGTCTTTCCCTGGAGATCTTCCACCAAATAGCGGTAGGAAAATTTCTGCGGGCTGGCGAGTCGTCCAAGGACCCCCATGCCAATCGCTTGCTCCTGCGGATTGCCCGCCCGAACCATAGCAAACGCCGTCGCGAAGGTTCCGCTTAGAAGTCCGGATGAAAGATCCTCTTCAGACTTGCCGCCCTGAGCTGCGGTTTGCTCAAGAACCTGCGCAAACGCGGAAACCTGGTCTGACAGGATCATGCGAACCCACAGCTGCACGTCGATCGCAGGCACTTTTTCAGCGATCTCACCCCCGCGGGTGCGCTGCAGCTCATCCAGGGCTGCGACAGATTCGGACATGCGCTGATAGGTCCCATCCGCAAGAAGCGTTATCATGCGATCAGAGAATTCACGCGGCGTAAAAATGCTCAAACTACCACTGGGAAGAAGCGCTATAAGCCTTTCCATAAATTCTGGCGCAGAAAAAAACTCAGCGGGCGTCGATGCAGATGACGTCGCAATAAAGCTTAAGAATTCCTTGTATTTCTGACGTTCGGAACTGAAGTTAAACGGAGGCAGAAGGTCGCGCAAAAGCCATGTCATGCCTTTATTTTCAACAAGCCTGACCAGCGGAATCATCTCAAGCGGCATTTGTTTTTTCGACACGAGTCTGAATGTCTGCAAAATTTCATCCACAGCCGGCTTGCTGAAGGTAAAATGAGTGTCTTGATTCAATGTGAATGCCCGCACATCCGCAAGGATACCTTCACGAAACAATTTGGCACTGAAGAGTGTGCGGGCTTCTTCCTCGCTATATCCCGCGGAAAGCACAAAGGCGGCAAAATCTTCGGCGATATACGGCAGTGAAATCCCCTGGACAGCCCCTTCATCATTGTGTTCCAGAAAAAATCCAATAAGGGACCCAACAACCGTGTGCGACTTTAAGAGTTCCCGCGAGCTCCCGGGCAGGCGCCTGTTGATACGCATCACAAAATCAAAAAATGCAACTTGCGTTTGCAGATTTTTGAAACTCGTTTCAACCGAGTAGTAGTTCCACGGTCTGATTTCTTGCAAATCCGGCTCGTTTTCATTTTCAAAATCGTAGCTCCGTCTCAGTAATGCTTTTTGAAACTCAAACGCAGCTTTCTTAACTGGATCCTCTCCCATGCCCGGGTAAAATTCTTGGGATTCACCATTTTTCTCAGGCCTGACCACATTGAGCATCATTCTTTTTTTTCCGCGCCCCACGGCCACCTCAAGTTGTCCCTGGCCGTTTAAATGAAAGGAAAATCCGTCGGCAGTTTTAATGGTAAAAGAATCCGTGCGGGCATGCTCATCTCCCCGGCTGCTACGACGTTCAACGGATTGAATCTTCCGTCTGGGAGAATGCGAATCTGAGTCCAACAGTTTGAATATTTTTAGCGAAACAGGATTCGGAACATTCTGTTTTCCAGCTTCCTCTTTTTCATACTGCCTGATGAACCCGTTCATTCTCAGCCGGTCAAAGAAGGCGAACAAGGGTTCCGTCAAGGCATCTCCAAATCGGGCAAACGCACTATCCAATGACCAAAGAAACTTTGACAGGCCGCGCATCTCGGAACGACTCACCGCTTCCGTTGGCGCAGTTTCTGATTGTACTTCCTCAAGCGTGGGAAATCGGACTCCATGAATCATCCATGTCTGATCGCCGCTCTTCCACCGCCCGGCCCTTTGAATATGTTTCATCAATGCCCCTTTCCAATCCGGCGTTCGGATTTGGTCCCAGGGGCCCCCGATCTGTGCTTTGATACTCGTTGAACCCGCCACCGGTTTTATTTTAAATTTTAGTGCCCCCGGCACTCGACTCCGAACCGCCGCGACCAATTCCTCAGGAATCAAAACGGCCTCAATCGCATCAGGGGTAATCTCTGAAAATCCCAAGACACCGATGCTGGGCCCATCCCGCCAATCCACGCGGGGCGCTCTCCGGGCCAGCGCATTGAATTTTTCAGGTGACCGCATCACAAAAATGGCTCCGCTTTTTAAACGGTCTTCGAGAATCGCCGCGGGTGTATGCCGGGCCTCTGTGTCGAGATCAGGGTAGGTCCGTTCTGCAAGAATCGTCACGGGTGAACGCTCAGGTCCGCCCTCAAGCAGGAATCCCGTCAATTGTGCCAACCGTTTCGGGGTTGCAGAAACCGGAATCTCGGCGATTGAAACCAGCGTGCTTTCCAGCGGCGGCCGGCCTTGATCTTTTTCTGTCTGCGCGTCGGCTCCGCGAAACACGCGAAGCCCCGCGGCCTGCGCACGCTCGGGACTCAACAGGCCATGCTCAAAAATAGATTGGAGTGTCTGTGCAATTTGATCGTTCCGCTGTCGTTCCAGCGCAGATTCGATAGGTGTCACTATCGGCACCGCCCACAACCATAATCGCGACAATATTTGCATAATCCCTCTAAAAAGCGCCGCAAGCCGATCCGTGATATCCGAAAGCCGAACGTTTGCTGGCACCGACGCCTTCGTGCCATCGCGCATTTCAGAGCGCGCAAAACCGGAATCGGCATCAGTCACTTCTTGCGACGAATCTAGACTAAGCGCCTGGAAAAGAAACATCGCGCCGAATTTGAGTGGATCCTCTGTTCCGAAAGGCCGTTTCACCGCATTCAATCGTTCTATCTCCTCTTGCGCTTCTGAACGATAAGGCTCCTCCCTCAACTGTGAAAGCATGTCCCTGATAGGTTGGGGAAGCGTGGGGTCATTCTTTTGTGGGACTTCGAGTCCGTTGCGATCTCTCATGGCAAAATAGGCTGCCAAATCTCTGACAACCTCCGGTATGATCTCGAGATTCTCACTCGTCAAAGGTTTATTAAAACGGCTTACTTCCAGAAATTCCTGTTTATAGCGGCCATTTTCGGCCTCGCGCAGAACCAGGACATACCTGTCTTGAAGCAGATGCGGCGGCAAAGTCAGAAAAAGAAGCAGCGCCATTGTTTTGAGGGAGAATGCCGGCGTTTCTTGCCGTTCACGTTTTAAATCGCGGACCAAGTTCGACATACGATAGTCTTTTTGTGCCGGAATCTGTGTC
>JAHFHB010000183.1:4401-4820 GCA_023247135.1 Candidatus Omnitrophota bacterium | reverse complement strand
CGTCGAGCATGCCGTTCGAACGCTGGATCAGGAAGGCCAGTACACGCCGAAAGCCAGCGACCACCAGCTTCCGGAGCTGACCGCGCTGAGTTTGACCGGCTATCCGGCCCGATTTTTTGAGTCTTGGGTGATGTTTGGCCGGCTCAATGCCATTTTGGAACAAGAGAAAAACCGTTCGCGGCCGAATGTGGTGCGTTTTATTTTCGATGTGCTGGAAAGCGCGGGCGCCTGGGATCCCGCGCGAACCGCGCAGATTCCCAAAGGCCGCTTTTACAACCAGCCAGACGGCGCCCTGCTTTGGCTGAAGCATCAGCTTGATGACAATCAGTTACTGGCCGCGCACCTGGGACTTCCTCACCTGCATTTGGGGACGCTTGATTTGACTGACGAACAGCGGAGCTTATTGCCTGACAACGTTG
>JAHFHB010000183.1:0-4391 GCA_023247135.1 Candidatus Omnitrophota bacterium | reverse complement strand
GATAAAGAAAACGCCGGGATTTATGCCGTGACGGTGCGGCCTGCTGCGGAGATATCGCCCCTGGAACACCCGCCCCGTTCTTTGGGCGCAGCCCGTGAAACCTTGAATCGTCTGCGCGCTGCACTGGGACAGGGTTTTAAGGTCGAGACGCGCGGCGCCGAACTTACGCCGGTCCAGGTGAAGGCCATGCGCAAACTCCTGCGCCGTGAAATCGAAATCGCCTTGTTTGTCAAAGGCTCGCCGGCGGGCGTGACTCCGGGCACCGCGCCCAGCGCACAGTTCCCGGCACTCAAAGAGTTGAAAGGTTTTCTGAATGCGCTGAAAGATCTCTACGACCAAGACGGCAAGCGCCAAGCCAAAAGCGAGATGAGAGCGACTAGTCGGGGGGAGAATCGAGCAGCATCTGTTGTCCAGAGGATTTTAAGAATGGAGGAATTGCAATCGTTCTTGGCACTATTGAAAGCAGGCTTTGTGTCTGCCGCAGAAATTTTTTTCCCAAGCATTTTTCGAGCAGTTTTGTTTAGAAAACTTGTGCGTTTGCGGCAATCCCTGGAAGATCCAGCAGGCAGTGTTTCAGATCAGCAACTTAGATTGTTCATGAAGTTGCTACGTTTTAAAAATAAAAAAATGAATGCTCTAGCTCTGGGAGCATTGCCGATTTTTCTTAAAAGGAATCCTAATGCAGAGGTCTTGATTCACCAAATGCTCAATGCGAGACCGCTGGCAAATCCCGATCTTGCGCCCCTGCGTGGTGAAGTCATAGGTTCTTTGCTTTTGTATCGACGCAGTGTGATGAGGGAAAGTCCGGACAAAATTACGCTGGAGTGGTTTGCAGCCTATATTGGACATTTAGCGGAATTTGTTCGATCTGAAGGGGTCGCTAGTGTGATTGAAAACGATGTGATTGAGGCAACCGCGGAAATCACGGGTTTCGTCCTTAAAGATCACTTCGAATGGCTTGCACAGGGGCAGACATTTAGGCAGATTAGCAATTTTTACAGGGCAGCCAAACTCAGGGCTGGCGATAAAAACCCGACGCAAGAAGCTTTAGAAAAGCTGCGGAATGCCATCATTCATTCCGCGACCCAGGAACAGATGGCTGAGTTAGTAACGGGTATGGATATTGCCGGTCTGATCGCATTTGGCTTGTTTGACACGATGAACTTTGAATTTGAACCGCAAGCGCCTTTGGGACGTTCGAAACTCGAACTTCTTAAACGCATTCGTGCTGAAATGGGAAAACAGTCTGAACCCAAGGCCAAGAGACTTCGAAAACAAATCTTTCAAAAGATTAAGGCATATGAAAGTAAATTCATTGAAGGTCAAGACGAGGGCGCGCAAAGAAAAGAATACGAAGAGTTATCAAGCTGGATCGCGCTGGTTCATGACAATATTCCCTTAGTAATGAATGCGGCGATCGCCATGGAGCATCCCTTGACATTTTTTGTCCGGTTGCGCCAAGTGCTTCCAGTGAATAATCCCTTAACGCGTGTAATGCGTATGCTGGGCGAAGATCAAAATATAAGAGGGGGTTTTTTGCATGTTGTTCAAACCATCATGGAGAAAGGACGGTTGGATACCTTTCTGGATACCTTGATTGCACTAGTGGCTTTAAGAGAGAGAGAAGCCCCGCAAGCAGTTTTGTCCGTGCTTGAAGTGCTGGATGCAAATTTGAAAATCGTGCTGGGACGGGAGAAAAAATGGAACAAATTTTTAGAATCCGCGTTACATTATTTTCGAAGCGGACTTTCGGTGGTGACACCCAACTTTCTTGAATACTATATCCGGAATGAAAACAAGCCGGAAAAGCTCGCTAAGTTTAAAGAGGATATCGAAAAAGAGATCCCGCCTAGTATGGCTTGGGGCGGGTTTAAAGGTTTTTCTCAAGAATTCAAGCGCAAGTATCGCATTGACACTGGAGATGAGATCGCTTTGTTATCGCGCTACTTGGCGATATCCAATTTAACAGCCGCAGACTACACGGCGGCTTATGAAGATATCCATTTGGCGATTACTGAAACGGGTGAGGCAAGAATCCATGAGGTGGATCCTGAACTTCGGCATGCCTTTGCCCTGGATACGCCGAACACAGAGATTGTTTACCTGGATGGTATGCTTTCTGACCAAAAACGGGCAGAGCTTCACCGGCGTTTGGCGGGTTATGCAACAGCGATCCCGGGGCCGGTCGCGAATGCTTTCCAAAGCTATCTGAGGCAGTCTGCAGCGCCTACTTTGCAGCGTTTGCGTGAGAGTATCGTCTTACTTGTGCTGCGTCAACACCATCTTGATGCAGCGCCTTTCTCGGCAGTCCCGGAAAAAGATGCGGAATTGTTTCCCTGGTTAACCCAATGGGAATCATTTTTAACGGATACCTTAAAAAATGATGCGGTCGGACCTCTTCAAGAGATCGTTGCGGATGCAATTGGCGGACTGCAGGGCGGAGTGGAAGTAGTCGAGACTCTACGTTCCCGGTTTCTAGGAACGGTTAAGTTGCAGAATGTCAATTTCAGAGATCACAATGATCTTGCAGACATCCTCCTTGATTCATCGGATTCATCTGCCGAAAAAGAGAGGAAAGTTGTTGATTATTTTTACAGACACTGGCTGCCGCGGATTCAATTAAAGGAGCTTATGAATTCTGAGGAAACGGCGGTTTGGGCCAGCCAGTTTTTCCCCGATTTTTCTAAAAGATTTTTTGCACGAACGGCTAAAAGAGCCGGGAAAAGCGGAGGGATTTTGGAGAAGAATGCAGCGGAGCTTCAAGTGTTGATTTCCGGTGCATTTCTGCGGGCGGTGGAACAATTACGCATGGAAGTTCGCTCTGGGGAATTCTTGAAAAAAAATAAAACTATTCTAATCAAAAAAATAACGCAGAATACTTTAAAACTGTTTGAATCTGATTTGTCCGAACTGCAGCAGGAGCTTGCGGGATTTAGAGAGGTAAAAACAGGGGGGGGCGACGTTTTGTATGTAGGTTTTTTTGATGATTTACTCCATCTTATGGGGTTTGTACAAAGCGGCGTGTGTACTTTTGATGCCAGAGCTGCTCAGATTCGCGACACGGAACAGCATTTTGGCAAGATTGCGCTAAAAACGCGCGTGGGTGTTGTTTTAGGGCAAAGTCAGGTACAGCTTTTGAAAACGGGGCTGGAACATGGCTCAGCCAAAAACAGCCCTAAAGGGTGGAAGGTATTGGCACTTCCTGGCATTAATTTGCGCTGGGGGGATATCGGGGTTGCGCGTGAGGCCGCTTTTGCTTCTCTACTAGAAGCGGCCCAGCGGTTTGCAGAGGTTGCGGGGATGGAAGGAGCCGTAATTCCTGCCGATGAGAAAATCCATTCCCAGAATGTTTATGAACGGAATCTCATCCAGATTTTTCTGAGAAAAGGCTGGTTAAGAAAGGTACGGCTTGAAAAAACAGTAGAATTGGCTGCCACAAGATCAAAGGAGAAGTACCCCTATCAAGAGGTCTATCTTGTTCAGATTCCCCAAAGCCGTTTCAGGTTACGTGGCCTCCAGGGAGAAGGCTCGATTATCGATATGGAGGCTCCGTTGGCGGGGGAAGTGAACGAAGCGGTTCCCAATGTATTTGGGACCGGGCTGGGCAGTTTTTTGCCGAACGGAGAAATAGAGCCTGGATTTTTGAGGCAGGTTCATGACGCAGTTGAAGAAGTGATTGTCCAAATGCCTCACCCTGTTATTGAGAATATTCGACATCAAGCCATGAACAAGAATGTGCAATTAGAAATCGAAATGCGATTAGAACAGGAACACAGTCGGGTTATTAAGTCTGGATCGAGAGTCGTGCTTGTGATAGGCCAAGATATCACTTTCCCGGGCGGGGCAATGAATCGAGCCACGCTTGACGCTAAGGTTGCCGAGCTTTTTACGGCCGCCATAGTCACTGACTTCGATCAGCTGCAGGAAGCGGCAAAGGTCGATGAAAACGCCTGGTTTAAGATTGAGAATATCAAAGCATTGCTGCTTCATAAACAAATTCTTTCCGAGAAGGATGTTCAGCCGCTCGATCTGAACCGGATTTTTCAGTGGAATCTCTTCTTGTCTGTCATGGACGACGCAGACCCTGCGCTCATGGTGAAAAACTACATCCGTCTTTTGGATAAAAAAAGATTGCTTGCTGACGACGCCAGCGTTTCTTATTTGATTACCCGGATCGCAGAATCGGATACTGGGAATCGAATTAGTATTGCAGCTTTAAGAAATTTTGTGAGCGAAATCCTGTTGGATGGCAAAGCTAAAATCTTATGGGCTCCTGGCACACAGCCGCCAGCGGTGATTTCGAAAAGTAAGTTCGAGGAGTTTCCGGCAGGGGTGTTTTTAGCGGGATGGATGCGTCAGCTCCGCGACTTCGGGGATGTCCGTGGATTTTA
>JAHFHB010000182.1 GCA_023247135.1 Candidatus Omnitrophota bacterium | reverse complement strand
ATGTTGCGGGCGGGCACGACTCCGGCTTTTGCAAGCTGGCCAAGCGCGGCGACTCCCCGCCGTGCAAAAGCACCCTGAAAATCTCCAAACACTTCACAGATCTGTACACTGCCGACTTTTTTTGCTTTGATTTTAGATTGCACGTTTCACCTCGTATGGGTCATCTAAAAGTAAAGATACCTGATGCTTTTAAAAATGTCTAATTTCTAAGCAAAAAAAAATTCATTTAAACCTTTGCTCGATTTGTAAGGATAAATAACTAACTTTAACTAACTATTTATAGCATTTGAAGTCAAAAAAATTTAGGGTTTGGACTGCTTTGCGAGCCGGCGGCGGATCTCGCTCTCAAAGCCGCTTTCTTTAGGGTCGTAGTAACGCGCCTTGCCACTCCGGTAGTCCTGGCGGCCCTCAGCCCCCTCGTAGTCATGTGAGTACTTGTAGCCCTGGCCATGCCCCATGGTTTTAGCGCCTGGGTAGTGGCTATCGCGTAAATGCGCCGGCACCTCTTCGACGGTACCGGTTTTAACGTCCTCCAGGGCCTTGGCAATCGCCATGTAGCTGGCGTTACTCTTGGGCGCACAAGCCAGATAGGTCACGACTTGCGCCAAAATAATCTGAGATTCCGGCATTCCCACGAATTCAAAGGCCTGCAGGGCGGCCGCGGCCAGCGGCAGGGCCTGTGGATCGGCGTTGCCAATATCCTCACTGGCAAGAATTAAAAGGCGCCGCAGAATAAACCGTGGATCCTCGCCCCCATGAATCATTTTTGCCAGCCAATAGACGGCAGCATCTGGATCCGAGCCGCGGATGCTTTTGATAAAAGCACTCGCAAGATCGTAGTGATAATCACCGTCCTTGTCGTGATACACGACCTTGCGCTGGCACGATTCTTCCGCAATAGCCCGTGTTAAATGCAGTACGTCCGCAGCATCCAGCCCGGTCGAAAGCACTCCCAGCTCAAGCGCGTTAAGCGCTCTGCGCGCATCGCCGCAAGATGATTTTGCGATATGCAGCAGCGCATCCTCATCGGCCGCGATTTGCATCTTTCCAAAACCACGCACGGGATCCTGAAGCGCACGTTTGAGCAGCGCCACAAGCTCGGCATCTTCCAAGGGCCGCAGTTCAAACACCGTAGCCCGTGAAAGCAACGGTCCGTTGAGGGCAAATGATGGATTGTGGGTGGTCGCCCCGATCAGTACAAAAACACCGGACTCCAGATCCGGCATTAAAATATCCTGCTGGGCGCGGTTAAAGCGGTGGATTTCATCGATGAACAAAACCGGCCGCACACCCTCCTGGCGCTGGTACTGCCGGGCCGCCTGAATCGCCTCGCGCAGTTCAGCCGCACCCGATAAAACCGCATTCAACGAGATGAATCGAGCTTTTGTAACCCGGGAAATAACATAGGCCAAAGTGGTTTTCCCCGTGCCGGGGGGCCCGTAAAAAATCAGCGAGGAAAATCGGCTGGCTCGAATGGTGCGCCAAAGCAGTTTTCCCTCTGAAAGTAAATGCCGCTGCCCGCTGATTTCTTCGAGAGTTTCCGGACGCATGCGGGCCGCCAGCGGCAATTGCGCAAGGTCGGCAGGAGCCGTAAACACGGTTTTACGCGGTGTGCCAAAAAGATCGTCGGACGACTCAGTGGATTTTGCCATAGAGGACAGAATAGGCTTCGCGAGCTTTCCCTGCAATCAAAAAAAATTACTGGAAAGAAGCGTGGTACTTTTGTGCTAGTTTTTCGGCAATGCCGGTGTGCAGGGCCTGAATATCGCCGGCAAGCAGTGTCCGGTCGGCGGCCTGATACGTGACGCTCAATCCAAGATTTTTAAAACCCGGCGGAATACGCCCGCCGCGAAAGAGATCAAACACGCGTGTTTCCACGGCCAGTCCGCCACCCCATTCCCGGATCAGTCCGATAATTTCGCCAGCGGAAACACTTTCGGGAACTGAAATGGACAGGTCCCGCACCACGGGCGGAAACCTGCAAGGTTCTTCGAAGCGGCGGATCTGCTCCATCCGGTCTTCAAATGATTCAAGCTGGATCTCCGCGTAATAAACCGGATCATCAATATCAAAAGTCTTTTGAATTTCTCCGTGGACCACCCCCAGGAGGCCGCACATGGATTGACCGCAATAAATCGCTTCGGCGGAACCCGAAGCAAAAAGCTGGGATTCAATCCCGGAAAACCGGACTCCAGAGATCAGCAACGCTGAAAGCAACCACTCCACAACCCCCTTCATATCCTGATACGTGACCCTTCTTTCTTTTTCGACCCAGTTTGCCTGCCGAACAGGTCCGCTTAAAATGATGCCCAAAGCGCCGCGCTCTTCCGGTTGCTTGGCCCCTGCCGGTTGGCGGTAAACGTGTGCGGATTCAAAAAAAGCCATGCCCGTGGCGCCATGATCAAGATTCTTACGAACGACTTGCATCAGACTTGGAAGCAGCGTCGGGCGCATCCAGCGGACGTCCTGCTGCATGGGGTTTAAAATTTCAACCGCGTCCTTAAAATCATTTATCTTTTCAAGGCCCCGATTCGGGATCATGCTGAATGTGACCGTTTCGAAAAAACCGGCGCCGGCGAGTAATCGCCTTAGCTTGATTTCCACGGATTCCTTTAAAACCGGGGCATTCAAATCAGTCAGAGGCCGGGTGGGAATCGTTTCCGGAATACTGCGGAATCCATCCAGCCGCGCGATCTCTTCGATCAAATCGACTTCGTCGCTGACATCCTGGCGAAAACTCGGAGCTTTGACGTTCCACGTTTTGGCGGAGGGCATGGATACCGCAAAACCCAGACGGGACAAATGCGAGGTGACGACGGCTGGTTTGACCACCGTCCCTAAAATTTTTTCAATTTTGACGTGCGAAAGCCGAATCCCCTTGCGGCTGTCTGCCGGAACCTCTCCCGCACGCAGAACGGAACTGATACGGTCAGGCTTGGCATATTTTTGAATAAGCCAAAGCGCTCTTTGCCGTCCCAGATCGACCCCCGCAGGATCGACCCGCCGCTCAAAGCGGTAGGAAGAATCACTGCTTAGGCCGTAGCGCCGCGCCATTTGGCGGACCCGCATCGGCTGAAAATAAGCGGCTTCAAGCAATACATTGCGGGTGCGCGATGAAACTTCGGTCAGTTTGCCTCCCATCACCCCGGCAAGGGCCAGCGCGCGTGCGGCATCCGCAATCACCCGATCCTCTTTCTGAAGCGTCAGTTCCCGTCCGTCAATCAGGATTAGTTTTTCCGACGGTTTCGCGGCGCGCACGCGGAGAGAGCGGCCGTCCAGCAGGTCGGCATCAAACGCATGCAGGGGTTGGCCCGTTTCAAGCAAAACATAGTTGGTAATGTCGACAATGAGGTCGATCGAGCGCACGCCGCAGGCGGCGAGGCGCTGTTTCATAAACTCAGGCGTTTCCGCCTGCTGAATTCCCTCAATAAGAACCCCGGTGTAATACGGGCAATCTTCCCGTGCTGAAATTTCAACCTTCCAGCCCTGTGGAACCTGAACACGCCGGCCGCCCTCCATTTCGGGCTGGCCCAGCGGCAGAGAACGGATGGCCGCCACTTCACGTGCAATGCCGAGGTGCGACAGCCAGTCAGGCCGGTTCGTCGTCACTTCAATCTCAAAAACGTGATCCGCCGAAGCCGGAACATCGGTGATCTTTTCAACTTCCAGGCCTGCCAAAGTCAAATCTTCCGCCAGTTTTTCGTAGGGCGGCGCGATTTTGACAAAATCCTGAAGCCAACGCAGGCTGACTTTCATATTAAAATTGCCTCAGAAAACGCCTATCGTTTTCATAAAAATAGCGGATGTCTGGAATCCCGTACCGCAGCATGGCTAAGCGTTCGACTCCCATGCCGAAAGCAAAGCCCTGAACTTCCGCGGGATCGTAGCCAACCGCCTCAAAAACTTTCGGATGCACCATGCCAGCCCCGAGAATTTCAAGCCAGCGGTTCTTGCCCCACAAAAGATCGACCTCGACGCTCGGTTCGGTGAACGGGAAAAAATGAGGGCGGAACCGGACTTTGACATCCTTGCCGAAAAGTTCGCGCAGGGTATGATGCAAAATCCCTTTTAAATCGCTGAAGGACACTTTGTCATCGACCATCAAACCTTCGATCTGATGAAACATGAAGGAGTGGCTGGCATCCACGGTGTCCGGCCGGTAAACCCGTCCCGGCGCAATCATGCGCAGCGGAGGTTTACGCTTCTGCATGATGCGGATTTGAACCGTGGAAGTCTGACTGCGCAATAAGCGGCCCTGTGTGGTGTAAAACGTATCAAAAGCATCGCGCGAGGCGTGCTGCAAGGGAATATTCAACGCCGTAAAATTGTGAAACTCGGTTTCAATTTCAGGGCCTTCCACGCTTTCAAAGCCCATGCGGGAGAAAATGGCCATAATCTCATCAATGGTTTGCCGCAGCGGATGCAGACGTCCGGCGTGCGGTGCAATGGCGGGCAAGGTCATGTCAAGAACAGGCCCCGGATTGCGCGGGGCCTCAGAAATCGCAAGTTTTTTTTCAGCCAGCTGAATTTCCAATTCGCTTTTCAGTTTGTTAACATCCGCGCCGAATTGCCGACGTTCTGCGGGCGCTAAAGACGGAATGCGGGCCATGAGCTCTCCGATCTTGCCTTTCTTCCCAAGAAAGCGAATGCGGAAGGCTTCAATGCCTTCCGCATTCGTAAGACCGGAGAGTTCCTTGCTGGCTTCGTCAAGGATTTGTTGAATAGTACTCATAGTGCCCCGCCCGTTTTAGCGGGTGATTGAATCGCAGCGGCGCTGCGACCTAAGCGGCCATGGTGCGTGCAACGGCGGTCAATTTCTTAAAGCCT
>JAHFHB010000181.1 GCA_023247135.1 Candidatus Omnitrophota bacterium | reverse complement strand
AGCCCGACGAAAAGCGACGTCTTGGCAAGCTCGTGATCTTCCGGCGTAAGATTTTCGTACGTTTCGCGCAGCACCTCAAGCGCCGGGCGCCCCGCCGTTTGATAAAGCACATTGTCTTCCGCGTGCGTCACAGCAAGCGGCTGCCCGATAGGCCGGCAGCCCTGCGAAACCAGCGTCAGGCATTCGATGTTCCCTGAAAGCGCCAGCCCCACCGCGCCGGAAGAGGCCATTTCATTCCCCACCCACAGGGCGCTGGCCGATTGCAGCATCACGGCGCTGGCAAGCCCGCCCGTCATCGACGCGCCCGGGTAGCCCTTGTTAAAAGACGACAGCAGATGCCGGGTATCGCAGCTCAGCGGATCGCCAAAACAAATAAAGTGCGGTTTTTCATTGGGGTAAAGATCCAGTTCTTCTACCAGCCCCCCGCTTTCGCCGAACGCCATGATTTCTTTGGACGTCAAAAAGAAAGGCTGCAACCGGACACCCGGCAAGTGCATGCCGATCGCGGCCACTGCAGGAGTCATTTCGATTTCGCGTTCACTGCCGATGACTCCGCTTGAATTACAGCCCGCCAAAAGCACCGGACCGGCTGTTTTGCGGAATAATTCCACCCATGCGGCAGCGTTTGACTCGGGAAATCCTTCGGAAATAAAAAGCAGGGCAAGATCGCAGCGCGCGCCGCCCAGACCGTCACGGATTCTACGCGCCGTTTCCTCAATAGCTTTCTCGGGATCCGTTTGATCCGACCATGCGCTTGAAAATAAATGCGGCATTCAAAACTCCATTAACTCAAAGGTGGTTTCATAAGGCAACGCCACTCCTTTATTCGTCATTGCGAGGAGCGACTTTTGCGACGAAGCAATCTCGGTTTTTTGAGATTGCCGCGTCGTCCCTACGGGACTCCTCGCAATGACGAGTGCGAGTTTAGTTTGGAAATGACTTTACGAAACTCCCTCAAAAAAACTGGTTTTTATTGTACCATTCAACCGCGAGGCTCCAAAAATAAAAGCGGCGGTTTTTATTCGAGCGCTTCATCCGCCAGTTGAATCAGAGAATCATAACGCGCACCGGCGCGCCGCCCCAAAGCCGCCTCGCACAAAATGCTGGCTGAGCACCCTTGAATACCATCGGCTTCCGCCCGCAATCCTTCAAGCGCCGCGAGACTCAGCCCCGGCACCCGCAAGCCTTTGTCCCCGGCAAAGCCGCAGCAGGCGATGCCGCTCTCGATCACTCGCCCCGCAAACAGGTCGGCTGCTTGGCGGTATTGCGGTTCCAATCCACCCGTTTGCGCGCTGCAGGGCGTATGCAAAACGACGGTTTCCTTTTTGCGGCATTGGCCAAAGAGCTCTCGATGCTGAACCAGCCACTCGGCGGGATCCTGAACGTGAAGCCCTGTCCCCTGCAGCGCCTGCTTCAAGCGCTGCGTGCAGGGGCTGGTATCGCTAAACACCGCAACGGCCCCTTCCCCGGAAGCCTGCCAAAGCGTTTCCTGCAGCTCGCGCAGTTTCCAGGCAGCCGCTTCGTGCAGCCCTTTGCTTTCAAAAACCAGCCCGCAGCACAGGTTTTCCGTCTGCGGCAGGTAGAACACCTGCTGTCCGCTTTTTTCCAGCAGGCTGTGCGCCGAATCTATGAGTGGTTTGCTTCCATCGCCGTGGGTTCCGGAAAAAATGCGCGCCAAGCACGACGGGAAATAAATCACCGGATTCAAACCTGAGACTCCCGGCTGCAGACGCAGATTTCCAGTGTGTGGAATCTGACGATACCAGACTGGAATCAAACCGCGGGAGATGCGATTCAGTTTTGCGCTCACTTGTTCGAGAGTCTCTGCCCCAACCCACGCTTCGGCAAAACGCGCCGCCCGAAGCAGCAGTTTTAACGCCGCCAGCGTTTCGGCAAAATGCCGCGCAAAAAAAAGGCCGGCCGCCTGCTGAAAACGGCCCGCGCGGCTTGCGCGTATTTTTTTGATCAGCTGCCCCGTATTGATGCCCAGCGGGCAAGCCAGCGCGCACACGCCATCGGCCGCACAACTCTCGTCGCCCTGAAAACGAAACGCTTTTTCCAGCTCGCGGCGCCGGACCCCGTCACGGCCGCTCTTACGCAGGGATTCGATCTCGCGAAAAACGGTGATTCTCTGCCGCGGCGTCAGCGTAAACTCGCGCGACGGGCAAACTCTTTCGCAAAACCCGCACTCCGTGCAGGTATCAATCGTGCTGTCAGCCGGCGGCAGGGGTTTCAGATTTTTCAGATGACTATTTTTATCCGCATTCAAAATGACTCCCGGATTCATAAGCCCGTCCGGATCCAAGATTTCTTTGATTTTCTGCATCACGCGGTAGGCGGCCTGACCCCACTCTTTCTCCACGAAAGGCGCCATGTTCCGGCCCGTTCCGTGCTCCGCCTTGAGTGAGCCGCCGAACCGGTCTGCCACCAGATCCGTCAGATCACTCAAAAAAGCTCCGTAGCGCTCAACTTCGTGAGCCTCGCTGAAATCCTGGGTAAAAACAAAATGAAGATTCCCGGCGAGCACATGCCCGAAAATGACGGACTGCGCATAACCGTGGCGGTCAAGCAGTTGGCGCAGGGCCGCTGCGCCTTCGGCCAGTTTTTCGCGCGGAAAACAAACGTCTTCAATGATCACGGTTTCTCCGGCAGGCCGGATCCCCCCCACAGCCGGAAACAACCCCTTGCGAATCGCCCAAAACCGCTGGATTTCCTGCGGGTCCTGTGTAAAAGCAATGGGGCCTGCGATCTTCCCTTTCCTCAAACAGGCAGAGACAATTTCCACGTTCTGCTGAAGTTCCGCGAGATTTTCTCCAGCGCACTCCATCAGCAAGGCCGTCATCCCCGGCTCAAGCGGACCCGAAGACGCCACAGCGGTCCAAAGAGATTTCACGGAAATTAAACTGGCATGGTCAAGCAGTTCGGCGGCAGACACCCGCTTTTCTTCCAGGGCTTGCACCGCCCGGCAGGCGCTGCCCAGGTCGTGAAACAACACGAAGGCCGCGGCCTTGCAGACAGGTTCGCTGACCGTGCTGAGCGTTAGCTCCTCAATAAATCCCAGCGTGCCTTCGGAGCCCACCAGCAAATGCGCCAGAATATCTGCAGGGTCTTCGTAATCCACGAGCGCATTCAGACTGTAGCCGGTGGTGTTTTTGATGCGATATTTGGCTCTGATTTTTTCGGTAAGTACAGGGTCTTGCCTGACCGCATAGCCCAGTTCACGGAGCTTAAGCGCCGCAAAATGATTCCGCTCGAAATCCCGGCGGGACTGCGCATCCCCGGTATCAAGCCGGGTCCCGTCAGGCAGCAGCATCTTGAGCGAATCGAGAGTGTGGTAAGTATTTTGCGTCACCCCACAGCACATGCCGCTGGCGTTGTTGGCCGCAATCCCGCCCATCATGGCAGAATCTATCGAGGCTGGGTCCGGACCGATTCTGCGGCCGTAAGGCTTCAACATGCGGTTAGCTTCGCCGCCCGTGACTCCCGGCCCCAGGCGGATTTTTACTCCCGCATCGAGCACCTCGGCCTGTTTCCAACCGCTATTAATCAAAATAAGAACGGAATCACTGAGCGCCTGGCCCGAAAGGCTTGTACCGGCGGCGCGAAAAGTAAACGGGATTTTTTCGGCGCGGCAGCAGCGCAGGATGAACGCAACCTCCCCGGCATTGAGCGCGCGCACCACCAGCCTCGGAACCAGCCGGTAGAAACTGGCATCCGTGGCGTAAGCCAGCGTGCGCAGGGCATCCTGAAAAATACGCTCCGCTGGAATTTCAGCCAGAAGTAATTTGTGCAGTTTCTTAAATTTGATTTTATCCCGAGCCATGTGTGGCAGATTCTACGCTAAAAAGCCCCGGGAACGGATAGGCAAAATGCGGGGAAAGAAAATCGAAGGCTTCAGGGCAATCAGGCGAGCGCGGCTTCTTCCCTCGGCTCAACCGCTGCCGCCGGCTTGAGCGGACGCAGACGAAATCCCTCATGCTGCCCGCTGCGCTGATAAACCAGCGCCGCAACGCCGTCATGCTGTTTGGCGATGAATCTCAGCAGCCTTAAACAGGCTACGGGAACCTCGCCCGTCGAAAAAATGAACGGCACGTACAAAATGCCGCCCGCAGAATTTTCCGGCAGCTTCCCCGGAAGACCGTCCGGCAGTCGCGGATCCCATTTCATAATCCGGTAAGCTCCGGCCACGGCGGCCAGATGCTCCCCTTTCATCGTACAATAGAGCCAGCCGCGTTCATGCATCTGGATCAAGCGGCTCATCCACTCCAGCGGGGTCACGTCCGTTCTGAAATTTTTCTCCACGGCAAGCTGGCAGATTTGCTCAAGCAAATTCCCGGAAAGTTCCGTGGAACGCTGCCCGGCGCCGGCTTGAAAAAGCGCATCCTCAGCACTGCTGCATTCGCGTTTAGACGGCCGCGAAACCATGTTCCAGTAACTCGCCAGACGGTTAAATCTCATCCGGATGCTCCTTTCGATAGTTTCTTTCAAACCTGATAAATGTTTGTTCGGCGGTTCTGTTGCCGCTTAACCGGCAGCCCGTTTGCGCGCGGATAATTCCGCTGAGTTTAAAAACACCGGCATTGTTCTTGTAGGCTTCCAGGGAAAGCCGGCACAACTCTCCGAAATTTTTTTCATTCTCCGGCGACCTGGCCACTGGCCGGTCATGCTCCTGAAAAATTTTTATCGCCCCGGCCCGGATGAGGCTTGAAGCAGCGGTCCAATAGCGCTTTACGGGACGCCACGCAAAAACCAGGGAAACAACCAATGCGGCCGCCGTCACAAAAATCACGGCCCGGCCATACAGCTCAAAAAATCCTGCCCGCCTTGGCATAA